>NZ_JBEXCW010000189.1:0-6450 GCF_040605435.1 Streptomyces sp. NPDC005574 | reverse complement strand
GGCGCACCCACGCGTCCGCGACCGCTATCCCGCGCTGTCCCAGGCCCTGCTCGCGGGCGCGTCCGGACAGCTGCGCAACGCGGCGACCACGGGTGCCTGCGCGTGCGGCCCGTCGGCGTTTCCGTGCGCATACTGATGAGGCCGCAGAGGGTGTCGTACTAGGAGTTACGGAGTGACGGAGGCTCAGGACCGGAAGCCGCGGTCGGACGAGGCCAGGGGCGGTTTCGCCGCTCCCGGGGCGGACAACGAGTCGCAGACGACGTCCGAGTTCGCGCTCCCCCGGGGGCTCGCCGTGGCCAAGGCGGGCACGGAGTCGGAGACGACGTCGGAGTTCGCCGTCCCGGACGGCCTCGACGTCCCGCAGTCCCCCGCGGGCGATTTTGAGGGGTCGGCTTTCAGCCTGCCGCGCACCTACAGCTCCCAGCAGGCTCCGCCCGCGTTCACCCCGGCGGGCGGTGTGCCCAGGGTCAGTCTGATGAAGGACGTGCCCTGGCAGGACCGGATGCGCACGATGCTGCGGATGCCGGTGACCGAGCGGCCCGCGCCGGAGTTGGTGCGGAAGGCCGAGGAGGAGGGCCCGGCCGTCCCGCGCGTGCTGGACCTGACGCTGCGCATCGGCGAGCTGCTGCTGGCGGGCGGCGAGGGCGCGGAGGACGTCGAGGCGGCGATGTTCGCGGTCTGCCGCTCCTACGGCCTCGACCGGTGCGAGCCGACCGTGACCTTCACCCTGCTGTCGATCTCGTACCAGCCGTCCCTGGTGGACGACCCGGTGACGGCGTCACGGACCGTGCGCCGCCGGGCCACCGACTACACCCGCCTCGCGGCCGTCTTCCAGCTGGTGGACGACCTCAGCGACCCGGAGACCCAGACCTCCCTGGAGGAGTCCTACCGGCGGCTCGCGGAGATCCGCCGCAACCGGCATCCGTACCCCACCTGGGTGCTGACCGCGGCGAGCGGGCTGCTGGCGGGCGCGGCCTCCGTGCTCGTCGGCGGTGACCTGGTCGTGTTCGTCGCGGCCGCGCTCGGCGCGATGCTCGGCGACCGGCTGGCCTGGCTCAGCGCGGGGCGCGGGCTGCCGGAGTTCTACCAGTTCACGGTGGCCGCGATGCCGCCGGCCGCGATCGGCATCGCGCTGACGCTGGCGCACGTCGACGTGAAGGCGTCCGCGGTGGTCACCGGTGGGCTGTTCGCGCTGCTGCCGGGGCGGGCGCTGGTGGCGGGCGTGCAGGACGGGCTGACCGGCTTCTACATCACCGCGGCGGCTCGGCTGCTGGAGGTCATGTACTTCTTCGTCGGCATCGTCACCGGCGTGCTGTTGATGCTGTACGTCGGGGTGCAGCTGGGCGCCCACCTCAACCCCGACGCGGCCCTCGGCAGCGCGCACCGGCCGCTGTGGCAGATCGGCGCCTCGATGCTGCTGTCGCTGACCTTCGCGGTGCTCTTGCAGCAGGAGCGGTCCACGGTGCTGGCGGTGACGCTGAACGGGGGCGTCGCCTGGACGGTGTACGGCGCGATGCGCTACACCGGCGACATCTCACCGGTCGCTTCCACGGCCGTCGCGGCTGGCCTGGTCGGCCTGTTCGGGCAACTGCTGTCCCGCTACCGGTTCGCGTCCGCGCTGCCCTACACGACCGCGGCGATCGGGCCCCTGCTGCCGGGCTCGGCCACCTACTTCGGGCTGCTGGCGATCGCGCAGAACGAGGTCGACAAGGGCCTGGTGTCGCTCACCAAGGCGGCGGCCCTGGCGATGGCCATCGCCATCGGGGTGAACCTCGGGTCGGAGATCTCGCGGCTGTTCCTGCGGGTGCCGGGCGGCTCCGCCGGGGGCCGGCGGGCCGCGAAGCGGACGCGCGGCTTCTGACCGGCGCACACCGACGCCCCTGGCAGGGCGGGCCGGTCAGTAACCCTCGTTGTCGTACGGGTACTGCTGCTGGTTCTGCTGGTGGGGGTTCGGGTTCTGCTGCGAGCCGTACGGCTGCTGGTTGTGGCCCTGCGGCGCGCCGTACGGCCGCTGGTTGTGGCCCTGCTGCGAGCCGTACTGCTGGTTCTGGTTCGGCTGCGAGCCGTACTGCTGGTTCTGGTTCTGCTGCGAGCCGTACGGCTGTTGACCGTAGCCCTGCGGGTACTGCTGCGGGGCGGGCTGCTGCTGGGGGGCCTGCCCGTAGTACTCGTCGTAGCCGTACTGCTGCCGGCCCTGGTCGCCGTGGTTGCCCTGGTCGCCGTACTGCTGCTGGTGCTGGTCGGCGGACGGGACGCGGCGCAGCTGGGTCGTCGCGTCGTTGATCGCGGGCTGCTGCCAGGCGGACGGGTCGTGGCCGTCGGACCGCTCGGACTGCCGGTCGGGAGCGGCGGGCGAGCCCGCGTTCCTCTTGTTCTTGGAGCGCGCGCGCAGGAACTCGATGGCGATCGGGATCACCGAGACCAGGACGATCAGGATCAGGATCGCCTCGATGTTCTTGTTGACGAAGTCGATCTTGCCGAGCCAGGAGCCGAGCAGGGTGACGCCCGCGCCCCACAGGACGCCGCCGATGACGTTGAAGGTGAGGAACGAGCGGTACTTCATGCCGCTGACGCCCGCGATGATCGGCGTGAAGGTGCGCACGATCGGCACGAAGCGGGCCAGCACCAGCGACTTCGGGCCGTACTTCTCGAAGAACTCGTGCGCCTTGACGACGTTCTCCTGCTTGAACAGGCGCGAGTCCGGCCGGTTGAACAGCGACGGGCCGACCTTCTTGCCGAACATGTAGCCCGCCTGGTCGCCGAGGATCGCGGCGAAGCAGATGAGGGCGATCGCCGCCCACAGCGGGAAGTCCAGCTGCTTCGACGTGATCAGCAGACCGCAGGTGAACAGGAGCGAGTCACCGGGCAGGAAGAACCCGATGAGCAGGCCCGACTCCGCGAAGACGATGAGGAGCAGACCCCAGATGCCGAAGTTGTCCAGCAGGGTGTTGGGGTCCAGCCAGCTCGGTCCGAGGGCAAGCGTCGTCACGGTTCCGGGCTCCTGAGGGGGTGGAGGGAGGTTCGGCGGCCGGTTGCGGCCCTGTCAAAGCTATCAACGTGATGTGTCCGCCCCAGGTTCCACGGGTGTCTCCGGGATGCACTGTGAGCCCGCAGGGACAAGGCTGTGAACCATGGGCATCGAAGAATACGGCGGCGGTCAGGGCCCTCGGCCCGACGTCCTGGTCGTGACCACGAACGACGTACCGGGCCACCGCGTGCAGGAGGTCATCGGAGAGGTCTTCGGACTGACCGTGCGCTCCCGGCACCTCGGCAGCCAGATCGGCGCGGGCCTGAAGTCGATGGTCGGCGGTGAACTCAAGGGACTCACCAAGACACTCGTGCAGACCCGCAACCAGGCCATGGAGCGGCTCGTGGAGCAGGCACGCGTGCGCGGGGCGAACGCGGTCCTCATGTTCCGGTTCGACGTGACCGAGGCGGCCGACCTGGGCACGGAGGTGTGCGCGTACGGCACGGCGGTGGTCCTGGCCCGGGAGTGAGACCCCCGGGCCAGGGTGTTCACGCGCGCGTGCGGTGAGCCGCGTTCGCCTCGATCGCCTCCCTGAGGTGCTCGGCGAGGCCCGGCCGCACCGAGTCGTAGAACGCCTTGAAGCGCTCGTCGGAGACGTACATTCCGGCGAGGTTCCGGTGGAAGTCGTGGGAGCACTCGTAGAACCACGTGCGGATGTGCTGCCGGTGCTCCTCGGCCAGGTCCATGGCGGCCTCGCCGGTCGGCGGCTCACCGGCGGCCATCAGCGCGTCGTAACGGGCGCTCCAGTCGTCGACCTCGGCGTGCATGCGTTTCCAGTCGTCCTTGGTGTAGCGGGCCGCGCGGCGCTGCGACTCGGCGTACATGTCCGTGCCGCCCCAGCGCCGTTCGGCCTCCTCGGCGTACCGCTCGGGGTCCTTGTCTCCGAAGACCTCGAACCGTTCCTCGGGCGTGAGGTTGATGCCCATCCTGCGTGCCTCCATCGCCTGCTCCACGGCCGCCGCCATGCTGCGCAGTCGCTCGATCCGGGCGGTCAGCAGTTCGTGCTGCCGGCGCAGGTGCGCGCGCGGGTCCGCATCCGGGTCGTCGAGCAGCGCGGCGACCTCCTCGAGCGTGAAGCCGAGCTCCCGGTAGAACAGGATGCGCTGCAGCCGGTCGAGGTCGGCGTCGCTGTAGCGCCGGTGCCCCGCGTGGCTGCGCCCGCCCGGGGCGAGCAGGCCGATGTCGTCGTAGTGGTGCAGGGTGCGCACCGTGACTCCGGCGAATCCGGCCACCTGTCCCACGGAGTAGCTCACTTCCGCTCCCTTCTCGGTACGCCTCCACACTGCCTCCTCACGTCGCGTGAGGTGCAAGCGCGGCCACCCCCCGGTCCTGCCGCCGGAGGTGCCGCCGGGACTGGTGCCGGTGACCGTGCTGATGCTCACGGGCGGGCCGGGTCTCGGCCCGGAGAACCCGATCATCGCGGTGAACGTGGCCCTCGCCTTCCGGTTGGTGCGTCGGCTGATTCCCCGGATGCCGGGGCCGCTGTGGGTGATGCTGGCGGAGGCGGCGACGATCGGCTCGCTGTTCGGCACGCCGGTGGCGGTGGCGCCGGCGCTGTCCGAGGCGCTGGCCGGCCGGAAGGTCAGGAGGGCGCCGTGGGACAACGTGTTCGCGCCGCCGGCCGCGGCCGCGGCGGGTGCCATGACGGCCGGTCCGGTCGCCGAGCCGCCGTCCGACCCGTGTCCCGTCCGATCCTGCGAGGAGTCACTTCATGCCGCTTCACCAGGGGCCCCAGAAGCCCGACGAGCGCCCGATGTCCGTCAACCCCTTCTACGGCGACGCGAATCCGGTCAGCGGCATGACCGAGGCGCCGCCCCGGCACCGGCTCCCGGACGCGCCCCTGCCGCCCTCGACGGCGTACCAGCTGGTGCACGACGAGCTGATGCTGGACGGCAACTCACGCCTCAACCTCGCCACCTTCGTCACCACCTGGATGGAGCCGCAGGCCGGGGTCCTGATGAGTGAGTGCCGGGACAAGAACATGATCGACAAGGACGAGTACCCGCGCACCGCCGAGCTGGAGCGGCGCTGCGTGGCGATGCTCGCGGACCTGTGGAACGCGCCCGATCCGGCGACCGCCGTCGGCTGCTCGACGACCGGGTCGAGCGAGGCGTGCATGCTCGCCGGGCTGGCGCTCAAACGCAGGTGGGCGCAGCGCAACGCGGACCGCTACCCCGGGCGGGACGCCCGCCCGAACCTCGTCATGGGCGTCAACGTCCAGGTCTGCTGGGACAAGTTCTGCAACTTCTGGGAGGTCGAGGCGCGCCAGGTGCCGATGGAGGGCGACCGGTACAACCTCGATCCGGAGGCGGCGGCCGCGCTGTGCGACGAGAACACCATCGGGGTGGTGGGCATCCTCGGCTCGACCTTCGACGGTTCCTACGAGCCGATCGCGGACCTGTGCGCCGCGCTCGACCGGTTGCAGGAGCGGACGGGCCTCGACGTCCCCGTGCACGTCGACGGCGCGTCCGGCGCGATGGTCGCACCCTTCCTCGACGAGGACCTGGTGTGGGACTTCCGGCTCCCGCGCGTGGCGTCGATCAACACCTCGGGGCACAAGTACGGGCTGGTCTACCCGGGCGTCGGCTGGGCCTTGTGGCGGGACAAGGAGTCGCTGCCCGAGGAGCTGGTGTTCCGCGTCAACTACCTGGGCGGTGACATGCCGACGTTCGCGCTGAACTTCTCGCGCCCCGGCGCCCAGGTGGTCGCGCAGTACTACACGTTCCTGCGGCTGGGCCGCGAGGGGTTCAGGGCCGTGCAGCAGGCCACCCGGGACGTGGCCCGCAACGTCGCCGACCAGGTGGAGGCGCTCGGTGACTTCCGGCTGCTGACCCGGGGCGACCAGCTGCCAGTCTTCGCCTTCACGACGGCGCCGGGCGTGGAGGCGTACGACGTGTTCGACGTCTCCCGGCGGCTGCGGGAGCACGGCTGGCTGGTGCCCGCGTACACCTTCCCGCCCCACCGGGAGGACCTGTCCGTCCTGCGGGTCGTGTGCCGCAACGGCTTCTCCAGCGACCTGGCGGAGCTGTTCGTGGAGGACCTGGGCCGTCTGCTGCCCGAACTGCGCCGGCAGTCGCGTCCGGCGACGCGGGACAAGGAGGCGGCGACCGGGTTCCACCACTGAGCGCTCCGCCGGAGGGTCGAGGTGCGGCACGCCGGCGCGAGCGCCCCGCGTGCGCCACCCGCGGATGCGCACGGCCGGCCGTGCGGTGCCGCCCGCGCCTCGCGGGGTGCCGCGCCCGCCTCGCGGGGTGCCGCCCGCCTCGCAGGGTGCCGCCCGCCTCGCAGGGTGCCGCCCGCCTCGCGGGATGCCGCCCGCCGGACCGCCCTAGTACTGCAACGGTGCTTGTTCTGAGTGCTGGGCAGTTTTCAGGGGCTGTGTCCACGTCGTTTGTAGTGACTCAGGCGGGCCTGATATTGGC
>NZ_JBEXCW010000188.1:0-6517 GCF_040605435.1 Streptomyces sp. NPDC005574 | reverse complement strand
CCCTAGCTTATAGAACAGACATTCGAACGCGCGACTGTGGAGCGGCCGCGACAGGCGTACGGCGACGTTCATGCGGACGGTCCAGCAGGCCCCGGCATGTGCCGGGTGACCGCTTCGGTGCCGACGATCATCAGCAGGGGACGGGGGCGATCATGGCGATGAAGCGGAAGGGCTCGAAGACGGCGATCCGGTCGATGCTCGACCAGGTGAACTCCTTCGCGGAGCGGGGGTGCTGCGCCCGGTCGGTGCAGTAGTAATCGAAGCCCTCGAAGCCGTGCTGCCCGCCCAGCGCGCGCGCCTCCTCGGCGGTCTCGGGAAGATGGGGAAGCTGCCCACGCCCTCTCCGCGTGCTTCCGCGGTCCGGGCCGCCGCGGCGGCGTCCAGCATGGACTGGATCACGGCGGGGTCCTGGGTGTCGTCGGCGCCCGTGCGGAATTGGCGGCCGCTGACGGTGGCGACGGCGCGGATGCGGTGGTCCGTGGCCGCGGCCGCGGCCGGGACGACGTAGCCGCCGGAGGCGCAGATGCCCAGTGCGCCGATGCGGTGCGGGTCGACCTCCGGCCGGGTGCTCAGGAACGACACGGCCGCCTTGAGGTCCTCGACACGATGCGCCGGATCCTCCAGTCCGCGCGGTTCTCCGCCGCTCTCGCCCTGGTAGGCGGCGTCGAAGGCGAGCGTGACGAAGCCTCGCTCGGCAAGGCGGGTGGCGTAGAGGCCCGCGGCCTGCACGCACGGCTGGGCAGCAGGAGTACGTGGGGAGGATGCGAGGGTGCTGATCGCAGCCATCCGCTGATGGCCGCAGCCCGCACCCTCGCTTCGCAGCGGACGGTACGCCGGTGATATCTGGTGGCGACGGCGCGTTGGCGTTTCAGGCGGACCGTGTCAGTGCGGCAGCCAGCCAAAACTGCTTCGCCTCTGCCTGTGCAGTGGAATGACCGCAGGCCGTGCCGGATAGCTGGCACGCGCCGCCTTGCAGCGGTTCGACATTCAGTCGCATTGGCAGTGTGAGCGGGTACCGCCACGCGGGGAAAGCGAAAAAGCGTGGCGGTCAGCTACCGCCGTCGGGGGTCTGGGCCTTCCAGGCGTAGTACCCGGGCCCGAGCACGCTGTCCACCCGGGCGATGTCGACCTCGTCGCCGTTGTCGTCGACGAAGGCGAGGCGCACGGGCCTGTTGGTCCTAGTGTCGACGAGCACCGAGGAGGGGCCGTAGTCGTTGGGGCGATGCTCGTTGCCCCAGTCGAGGAGGGCGCCGAGCACGGGCCGCAGCCGGCGGCCGTCCGGTGTCAGGTGGTAGGCGTGGCGTTCCCGGGAGCCTCGGCCGCCGGTCTCGGGGCGATAGGGGCGGCGCTCCAGGATGCCCTCGTCGACGAGGGTGTTGAGCCTGGCGGTCAGGACGTCGGTGGAGATGCCGAGCGAGGCGCGGAACTCGTTGAAGGTGGTCCGGCCGTAGAAGGCGTCCCGGATGATCAGCAGGGACCACCGCTCCCCGATGACGTCGAGGCTGCGGGCGATCGCGCAGAGGGGGTCCGACACGGCTGCCTTCCGACTCATCCGGGCAGTTTAGCCGATCTGGCTCTGGAGACCGAAGTGAGATGCTGGACGTCCCCGCGGCCGGGCGCCGCCGACGTGCCCACTCCGCGGCCTTGCGTGTCGCCCCGGTGCTTTTTGAGTCTGCTGACCCAAGTCAGCTCTGCTACGGTGGACGCCGTCTCCTGGATTTGCCGATCCAACTCAAATGGGAGTGGTGCTGCGCCCTACGGCCCAGCCGGGCGTCAGGCCCGCAGCGCGTCCCGCCACGGCGATGGGAGACCACGGGCAGGGGGGCGGGCAGGAGTCCCCGCCCCCGGCTCGAAGACACCTCACCGACTCCGGAGGACGGAACCATGAGCACAACGATCGGCGTCGGGGTCGTCGGCCTCAGTGCCAGGGGCAACTGGGGGGCCGTGGCCCACGGGCCGGCCATCGAGGCGGTCCCCGGCGTGCGGCTGCGGGGACTGACCGCAGGCTCGCCGGAGTCGACCGCGGCCGCCGCGCAGCGCTACGGGGTGCCGGGGTATGACTCGGTGGCGGAGATGGCGAGCCGTGCGGAAATCGACCTGATCGCGATCACGGTCCGGGTGCCCGAGCACCGCAGGCTGCTCGAGCCGGTGCTCGCATCCGGCAAAGCCGTGCTGTGCGAGTGGCCGCTCGCGCGCGACCTCGCCGAGGCGGAGTTCCTGCGGGACGCGGGCCGCCCCGGACCGCGGTTCACCGGCCTGCAGGGACACGTGTCGCCGACGACGAGGTGGGTCCGCGACCTGATCGCCGACGGCTATGTCGGCGAGGTCCTCTCCTCGTCGATGGTCTGCTCCTTCCCCGGCGGCGGGGCGGCGTTCACGTCCGCGTCCGCCTACACCGCGGACGCCGCCAACGGGGCGACGATGATGACCATCCCCTTCGCCCACGCGCTCGACATGCAGGCGGTCGTGCTGGGCGAGCTGACCGCGGTCACGGCGACGGTCGCGACCGTGCGCACCGGGGCCGTCAACACCGACACCGGGGAGGCGATCGCGAAGACCGCGCCGGACCAGATCGCGGTCACCGGCCGGCTGCCGGGCGGGGCCGTCGCCGGCATGCACTTCCGGGGCGGCGCGCTACGGACGACGCCGTTCGTCTGGGAGATCGACGGGACGCGGGGATCCCTGCGGATCACCGGGGACGTCGGCCTGCCGATGAGTGCCGCGCTGGCCGTCGAAGGGGCGCGCGGCCAGGAGACCCTGTCCCCGCTCGAGTCTCCCGCCGGGTACGACCGGTTCCCGGAGCTGGCCGGAACGCCGGCCCACAACGTCGCCCACCTGTACGCGGAGGTGGCCGAGGCGCTGTCGGGCCGGGACTCCGAGGCTCCGGGCTTCGACCACGCGGTGGAGCTCCACCGTTCGCTCGAGGCGATCACGCACAGGGGAACCGGAGGATAGGGGACGGAGACCGTCTGCCGACGCCACGCAATTGGCGTCAGAGCGACCCCGCAGATCTGGAACCGCGAACGGCGCACCCCCAAACGCGCCTTCGAAGACGGCAGCCAGGTCGACCGGCATCCTTTCCTCACGACGCTCCCTGGTCGGAGAACGAGAACGTCAGGAGTCCGCCTGCAACGCGGATCGGTGCGGAGCCTTAGCTGATGGGCTTCCACCTGGCGAACCTAGCGGATCTCCGGCGGGGGCAGTCTGGAACGGTGGTGTTGTCGGGCCCGGGGAGGCCGCTGCGCCCCGGACATGGCTCGGATCATGAGAAGCCCACTTGTGAGATGCCTTCTCGACGCGGAACGATTCGGCCTCAGCATTTGAGGTCGTCCCACGTCAGGGGCACCTGTGCCTCCGAATCCCATGACTACCACCAGTTCGAGACGATCGATCCGGGCCAAGAGCGTGACAGACGATCAGGCCCCGCAGGCGGTACTGCGCTCCATGGTGGTTCTCCGGGTGAGACCAGGGCAGTTCGAAGTGCCTTCTTGCGGTTCGGGTCCGGAGCGCAGCACGCTGGGGGTGGTATTCATCCACCCCGCCGAGCGCTGCCGTCCGGCGGCGAAGGGAAAGCGCGTGTCCAGCAGCAGCGACATCCTCATCACCGGCGGCGACGTCCTCGTACGCGACGGCAGGATCGCCGCCGTCGGAAGCGTCACCGAAGAGCAGGCGACCGGCGCCCGGCGGATCGACGCGCGCGGCATGGTCGACACCCACCGGCACGTCTGGCAGGGCGCGCTCGCCGGCAGCACCGGGAACGCCTCCCTCCTGGGCTACGTCCAACGCGTCGTGCAGGGCATCGCCCCCGGCTACACCCCCGAGGACGTGTCGGTACCGGGGCCGCCGTGCAGGAAGACCGCGCGGACGCCGGAGTCGCGCAGGGCGCGGACGTTCACGTCGGTGTGCTCGGGGCTGCGGACGTTGTGCGCCCAGCCGGCGATCATGGTCACGCCGCTGTGCAGGGCCTGGAGGGCGCCCCACAGGGTGCCGGCGTAGACAACTCCGAGCTGCGCGACGCCCTCTACCAGGCCGCTTTCTGTTCGCTGACCCAGTCGCCCGGCGCTCACGCCTTCTACCGGCGCCAGCGCGAGCGCGGCATCCCGCACAACGCTGCCCTGCGCAACCTCGGCGCCCGCCCCCGGTGCCTGTTTCACTGCCTTCATAGCCATGTCCCGTACGACGAGCGGGACGCCTTCCCCGCCCGCCAGGAGGCGGACCCCCCTTAACGTGCAGTGGGCTGCGGCGCGCGTCGTGGCCGAGCGGGGAGGCGGCGGCCGAAGCCGCAGCCGGAACTCCCTTGGCGCAGTTACCACCGGGGCGCCCCCGAGCGAAATTCCGGACGGGTCGGCATGACAGAGGACCGGCATCCTGGCCAACCGGGCCGACGCGCCCGCCCGCTGGCCTTGCACGGGCGCGGGCGTGCTTATCCCTGCGAGAGCCTCTGGAGGAAACGGCGCAGTTGGATCGGCATGTCGCCTGGCTTGCGGGCGGTGAGGAACTGCCCGTCCTCCACCAGTGGCTCGTCGACGTAGGTCGCACCGGCAGCGGTGACCTCGGGCTCGACGTCTTTCCACGAGGTCATCCGGCGGCCCTGGGCCAGGCCGGCACTGATCAGGACCTGCGGGCCGTGGCACAGTGCGCCGACCGGGCGTCCGGTCTCGGCGAAGCCCTGCACGAAGCTCAGTACCGCCTCGTTGGTGCGCAGCACGCCGGGGGCGAGGCCGCCGGGGATAAACAGGGCGTCGTAATCGGTCCAGACCGCGCCGTCGATCGGACGGGTGCCGGCCTTGAGGGGGAGGCCCTTGTACCCGGTGATGCCGTTGCCGTCGGGCGTGAGGACGTCGACTTCGTAGCCCTCCTCGACGAAGCGGTAGTAGGGGTAGAAGAACTCGGTGTCCTCGACCTGGTCGGCGGTAAGGATCGCGATGCGGCCTTTGGTCTCGCCGTCCGGGCGCAGGGCGTAGCGATTGTCCTCGACGGGGGTGGAATCGGTGTGCTGCGTGGTCATGGTGGCTCCTTGCTTGTGTTCAGTTCGATGCGGTCAGGAGACCGGGTTCTTCTTGGCGAACACGGCCTTGATCGGGCTCGGGTCGCAGTAGAGCTCGTACCGGGCGATCTTGCCCGCCCCGTCGAACGTGACGACCTCGGTCTCGGGGTAGTCGATCGGCTCACCGAGGATCTCGAGGCGGTTGTTCATGCTGGCGAAGACGGTCGTGCCCTCGGCGTCCAGCCCGTGCGAGAGCACGCGGCGCTCGACCATCCGCCAGTACGTGAGGGTCTTCTTCAGGTCTGCTACGACGGCATCGACGCCTACGGACGCCGCAGCGCCCATTCCGCCGAAGTAAAGGACGCAGTCGTCGGCCAGGTAGGCAGTCATGGCGTCCCAGTCCGCCTGGGGCGAGTGGGGGGTGAGGCCGGCGATGGTGTCCCACCACGCCGAGAGCCTCTCGTGGACTTCAGTGGTCGGCATACTCTGGCCAGTCATAAGGAGTTTCCTTCGTTTGCGGTCTCGCGGTTTCCGGTGAGAGCGGTTCTGTAGCTGTTGATCTTCTGGTCAATGGCGGCAAGATGCCGTTGTGTCTTTTCCAGGTGCTCGACGACGCGGGCGCGGTGCTCTTCAAAGAACTCCAGACGCTCCTGCTCCGTACCCTCGCGGCGGCTCAGGTCCGCGATCACGCGGATGTCCGAAATCGGCATCCCGGTCTCGCGCAGCATCACCAGGCCGGAGATCCACGCCAGGTCGCGCTCCCCATACCGCCTGCGACCGCCCGCGTCCCGGGGCGTCGCACTGAGCATCAGTCCCTCACGCTCGTAGTAGCGCAGCGCCTCAACGCCGACGCCGATGACCTCCGCGACTTTCCCGATCGGAAAACCGCCGGGAGGTACGTCGATATCGACCTCGGGCAACAACGGGTCAGACATGTCTTCATTGTCTGACCTGTAGCGCGCTACAGGTCAAATCAGGCAGGCCCACTCCCCCGCATCGCGGCAATGCGTTCTGGCCGTCGGACGCGAACGGACTGCCCACCGTCGTCGGCGTCTCCGCGGCCAACACCCACGACAGCATCGCCCTGAAGCCCATGGTCCAGGGTCACCAAACGAGACACGACCCCCACCGCGGCCGGTACTTCAAACCTCAGCGTCTCCACGCCGACAAGGCCTACGACATTCCCCACCTGCGGAAATGGCTCTGGGGCAAGCACATCGGTGTCCGTATCGCCCGCAAGGGCATCGAGTCCAGCGAACGATTGGGGCGCCGGCGCTGGGTCATCGAGCGGACCATGTCCTGGCTGACCGGCTACCGCAGACTCAACCACCGCTACGAACGCCACCCTCGCAACTACCTGGCCTTCCTCGGCCTCGCCGCAGCCCTCTGCTGCTACAAGAGGCTCATCCGCCTCACCACATAGGACACGGTCTAATACTGCAACGGTGCTTGCCGTGACTGCTGGCCAGCTCGTTCGTTGGTGTGGTTATGGGTGGGGACCTTGCTGAAGTCAGGTTGTGGGCCGGGGAG
>NZ_JBEXCW010000187.1:0-6526 GCF_040605435.1 Streptomyces sp. NPDC005574 | reverse complement strand
CTAGTGACACGCCACCTCAGCGTGCTCACAGGCATTTCCGCAGATCAACCCGCATTTTCGTGCCCTAGTCGGCACCACTAACTGTGGAACTCAGGCTGACCGCCGCCACCTGACAACCAGCCTTTGCCCCAACACACACCGAGAGGAGGAAGGCCGGCAGCCTCCGGGCCCGTGGAACCCGGCGCACCCCGCAGCGACACGCGACGGCCCACCCTCACACAGCGAGGGACATTACGGGCGAACCACCGGGCCACACAACGACCAAACCCCACCGAAGAATCGAGGTTAAGCATTGATTACTCATATAATCACGGCGCGATTGCCAACAATGGAACATGTAACAATAATAGCTCTTCCTTGCCTTCATCTCTCTTGCTGTCTTAGATTCTTAGAGAGGTGCCTTGAGGCTCAATATGCAAGGCAGGAGGTGAACAGAATGCATAAGAAGGTCGTGCGGAACAACCCCCTGGACCGCGAGCACCGTGCTACCGCATGGATCATGATTGATCGTTAAGCCTTAATGCTGCGGCTCGGGATCTCTCGAGCCGCAGCATTTTATTATCTATCAAGGAAGCTGGATGCGGGTACTTCTCATCAATATGCCCTGGGCGTCCATCGATGTCCCTTCAATATCTCTTGGAATTCTCAAAAAGTCCGTCAACCAGAGACTTCCCGATGTGGACGTCACGGTACTGCATGCGAACCTCGATTTTGTCGACTGGGTGACAGAGGCCACCGAATTTGACCTGGCCGACTATCACTACTATTCGCTATCCTCGTACTTTCTGGGATGCGGTGACTGGGTATTTTCGTCGGCCCTATATAAGGATCCCCTATGGCGGGTGCGCGAATTTACCGAGCGACACGAGCATTCCATGAGCTCAGAGCATCTGAACACCACCCTAAACCTCCATCGCCTGGCACCTAATTTCGTAGCGTGGATGGCTGAGCGCATCGTTTCACTCAAAGCAGATGTGGTCGGTTTCACCTCAACCTTCCAACAGAACGCCGCATCACTTTCCGCCGCTCGACACATCAAGGAACTCGCACCCGAAACTGCGATCATCTTCGGCGGAGCAAACTGCGACGGGGAACAGGGTGCCGCGCTACATCGAAACTTCAATTTTGTTGACTACGTTGTCCGTGGAGAGGGGGAAGTAGCGTTTCCCGCTCTGATTCAAAGCCTTCAATCCGGGCAAGGCAAGGAATCGATTCCGGGATTGTGCTGGAGGGATTCCAATAACGGCAGCACGGCCAACGCGATGAGTCGAAGCCCTTTGCCAGCGGCAAGGATCGTCTCTCCCGACTACGATGGGTACTTCGAGCGACTGGAAGTCTCTACTGCGCATGACTGGGTGGAACCACGTCTAGTCATAGAAGGGGCGCGCGGGTGCTGGTGGGGCGAGAAGCATCACTGTACTTTCTGCGGCTTGAACGGCTCTTTCATGGACTTCCGCAGTAAGAGCCCCGAAGTATTCCATCAAGAGATTAGAGATTTGGTGGAGCGCCATAAAGTGCTCGACCTCTTCCTGGTGGACAATATACTCGACATGAAATACGTATCTTCCCTAGTGCCGAGAATTGCAGAATCGGGCATCGACCTTCGGATGCAGGTCGAGATTAAATCGAATATGCGCTTCCAGCAGCTTGAAGCACTGACTAAAGCGGGAATTTTGGGTGTTCAGCCAGGCATCGAAAGCCTGAACAGTCGAGTGCTGGAGATCATGGACAAGGGGGTATCTGGCTGCCGAAATGTTCGCATGCTAAGGGATGGGGAATCCTTGGGCATGACCGTCCTTTGGAATTATCTATACGGTTTTCCGGGGGAGGCAGAGTCCGATTACGTCGGTGTAATGCACCAGCTGCCTGCGCTCCATCACCTGAGTCCGCCTGAAAGCTCGGCGCGAATTGCAATCGAGCGTTTCAGTCCCTATTTTAATCGACCTGAGCTAGGGTTTTCGGAACTGCGACCCGACGGTCAATACGCAATGACGTACGACCTGCCAGAAGAGGAACTATACGCCTTTGCATATATCTTCGATGCCCCGCACCGTGGGATCGATGGTTCGGTTGTGGCACGGCTAGAGGAAGCGCTGTCAGTTTGGCAGAGCGTCTACAAAGCCAGTCGGCTGGTGCAATACGATCTGGGAGAATCAGTAATTCTCTCAAGCGAGCGTCCAGCATTTGACTGGTCCGTTATTGTAATCACAGATGAGATGGAACTCGCTGCCTTCCGACTTCTCGACGAACCACGTACCGTTGAGTCACTTGTCGGTAAAATCGCGGGTAGTGGGATTTCCGTTGACGAGGAGACAGTCACTGATCTGCTTCGTCACTGGCATTCGTTGGGATTGATCTTCGAAGAAAACGACTACTTCGTGCAGCTTGCAACCAAAGGTGAGAATCAGCAGCTTGCTCGCATCGACTGTAGGTTTGCGGATTGACCCGCTGAACATTATCAGTGAGGGACATTTGGTAGCGTCGTCGTACACGTTGCTCTCAAACTGTAGGGAAAGTTTTGACGAATCTCTCCACCGTACGCGGAGACGGCTTTGCCGTAGCCGCTTATCGTGACATAGACCAGGCTGTCAACGCGGCACCGGGCATGGCCCTAGGAAACCATCTCATCTCGTACGATGACTTGTCAGCCGTAGCTGAAAACCTGTACCGGCGCGGCGCTCGGCTGGTGAAATTCTTGAATCCAATCGATCCTGAGAGTCCCCATGGTGCTCTCCAGACGTGCCTTCTGCGTGATTTGACTGCCTGGGGAATTTTGGTCGAATGGACAGCGCTAACACGAGAAGATGCCTCCCTCTGGCCTATGCTTGGCCACCTCGTTCCCCCTGGGCAAATCGTTGGTTCCACTAATGAATCGGTTATTGTGGAGACGTGGCGCGCTGAATTCTTTCTATGCCGATGTATCTATCGGCGAGGTATAGGCTTTGTGGAGGTCCGAGATCGCCGCTTTGGCGACCTTCGGCGGTATACCATAGATGACCCGCTCTTTATAGAAACCATCGCAGCGCTTGAGTACTGTGCCGATGTCAATGACCTCGACGAAGATATCGTCGATCAACTGGCGGCCGAAAACCTCGTATTCACATCTGGTGATCGCAAATGGTGGCTCCCTTACAGAGTCCGGAAATGGCCACAACCCGCATTGGCGGTCTGACCACCACTGCCATGCGAGCCCCATGCGCGTCGGTCGCAGCGGCTTTTCCATCTCGCCCGCAAGGTCTGTCGGAGTAGCTGCTCCAATCCGAGCCTATTTTCAACTTTCCTTGCCGGTCTTGGGGTAGGAGCGTTGGGCATGGCTTGGGACACTTCACTGCAGTCGCATGTGCCTGGCAATGCCTTGTCTCGGGTCTATGCGCTCGACAACCTCGGCGCGTTCGTCGCCGTTCCCGTTGGACAAGCAACGGTGGGTCCTCTAGCAGCTGGCGCTGGCGCCTCGCGCGTCGAAGTTCTTGGCGGGATCCTCTTCGCGATCATGGCACTGCTTCCGCTGACCTCGTCTTCTGTCCGGCGTCTGCCAGCAAGCCCCCTCACCTTGGCAAGCCAAGCGACCCGGCACAGAACCCAACAGCACACCGTGATCACTCTCAGCGCCCATAGGCGGTAGGAATATGCAGCTTCAGTCGGATGTCGTGAACTCGTGGAACGAGTGGGACACCTTGCAAGAAGTAGTTGTCGGCTCGGCGGAGAATGCTTGCTTCGAACCGACCGAACCGGGCAATCGCCCACAAGTCCGCAATGCCTCGTCCGATATACTGTTCCCCACCGGCCTCAAGTCTGCAGAGGCTGTGGAGCGCGCCAACGAGGAACTCGCCGGACTGGCAGCCCTTCTCGAGTCCCAGGACGTCTCAGTCCGCCGCCCGCAAGCGTATGACTTTGCCGCACCGCTGCGGACCCCGGGCTTCGAGGTCGACAACCAATACTGTGCGGTCTGCCCACGCGATGTGATGATCACAATCGGCAACGAAATCATCGAAGCCACCATGTCACGTAGAGCCCGCTATTTTGAGTACCAACCCTACCGCAAACTTGTTTATGAGTACTGGAACGCCGACCCCCGAGTGCTATGGACCACTGCTCCCAAGCCGTCCATGTCCGACAGTATGTATCTCGACGAGTTCTGGGAATGGCCTCTGGAGAAGCGCCACGAGCGGATGCACTCATTCGAATTCTGCATCACCCAAGATGAGGTAGTGTTTGACGCCGCCGACATGAGCCGGCTCGGGCGCGACATACTTGTACAGGAGTCGATGACCACAAATCGAGCGGGAATTTTCTGGCTCAAACGGCACCTGGAACCTCGCGGCTTCAGAGTCCACCCAGTGCACTTCCCTCTGGACTTCTTCCCCTCCCATATCGATTGCACGTTCGTTCCGCTTCGCCCCGGCCTGATTCTCACCAACCCAGAGCGGCCCCTACGCGACGGAGAGGAGAAGATGTTTCTCGGCAACGACTGGGAACTGGTCGACGCTCCACAACCCACCACACCGAACAATGAGATGCCGCCGTACTGCCAGTCATCCAAGTGGCTGTCGATGAACGTGCTCAGCATTTCCCCTTCAAAAGTGATCTGCGAGGAGCAGGAGAAGCCGCTGCAGGATCTGCTAAGCAAGCTGGGTTTTGAGGTCTTCTCGGTCCCTTTCCGCAGTGTCTTCGAGTATGGGGGGTCCCTGCACTGCGCGACCTGGGACGTACGCCGCGAAGGCACCCGGGAAGACTACTTCCCTCACCTGGACTACCAGCCACTGACCTGACACGTCGGACCACCAAAACTCTGGCAGCGCGGCGAAGAGGCCATTTATCATTCATGCATTACTCATCCGAAGCGCATCCTAAAGAGGATAGCTGAACATACCCGCAAACGAGTTATTCATTCCCAAGGAGAACGGAAGGCGAATGCCGCGGAGTTCGCAGCTGTCAGAATTCCATAGAAGAGGGTGAGGAAAGAGTGAGGCTCCTAGTAGCAAATGACATCGACGAAATACTCTGGATGAGTAAGGATCCGCGTGCTTGGGCCCAGCGCGTGTTTTGGTTCGCGCAGGAGGGGGACGTCATCATCCTTTCGGACGCGCCAGATCAGGCCTTCGTTCAGCACGTCGGCAGGGTCAAAGGTATCGACATGTCCAAGGTGAGAGTTCACATCTGCCCTCCGGGACGGTACGAGGCGCGGAAACTTGACCCATACGCGATGCTGGCCCCCGAATTCGTCGCCTCGGTGGCCAAGGATCTCAAGAATGTCTCTGAAATCTTTAGCCTCTTCCCCTCAGCCCAACTGAGCGAGTTCGCCGCCCGCCTCGGGATGCGCGACCGTCTACCCGGAGCAGACTTTTTCGCTCAAGGCGGCAGCGAGATGGCCAACAGCAAGGCCACGTTCAGGATTCTCGCCGCCGCAGCCGAAATTGCCAGCGCGCCCGGTACGGTGTGCCGGAGCCCCTATGATGCCGTGCAGGCTATGCTTTGGCTGCTGGCCCAAGGACACAGCGTGATGGTGAAGAAGGCGCACAACGGAATGGGTGCCGGCAACGAGATGGTTCTGTCGTCCGGTGTTGAAGCCCCCACCAACGTTGGCGCCCAGCATATGTACCGCCTCGCCGCCGAGGCAGACGCCGTGACCCGGTACTGGAAGGAACGCTGGGCCTGGGCGTCAGTCGACGGCAAATACCCGGTCGTCGTCGAAGCACTACTCAGCACTGTGGCCACGTACTATGCAGAGTTCCTAGTGCGGGATGCAGGTGTGGAGCTCGGCGGAGTCGGCTGTCTGTCCTTCACGGAGGGTCTGGTGGCACCCCGGGAGACCGTACCGGCGCATGGCCTACCTGATCTGCAACGCCGCGCCTTGGTCTTGGGGGCAGAAGCACTGGCCCGCTCGTACCACGCTCTGGGGTACCGCGGCCACCTGTGCGCGGACGCCGTTGCCACTACGGATGGTGAGATTGTCTTTACCGAGGTCAACGCCCGGACCACGACGTCCACTCACCTCTACAGTGTCATTGCCGACCAGGTCATCGACTTGCCCACAGACGAGGACTACCTGCTGCGGCAGCTGTACCATCCGTTGGCGTGGAACACGCCAACAACCGAAGCCTTCCTCGATGCCATTAACGATGCAGGTCTCGCCTACGATCCCAAACGGCGCAAGGGCATCCTCATGTCGATGCCCGTTGTCCCCGGCAACGGAGGTTGCCTCCTCGTCATCGCCTCCGGAGGCGATGACGAGGAAGAGGCTTACCTCCGCCGGCTGAACGCCCTGTTCGAGGACGCCCCGATGGCAGCCACCTGACGACTGGGCGGTTCGGTAGAGACTTCTTTGCGACGGCGGATATCTATTGAGCCGAAACTATCTGGTTGCCTGCTCCATGGTGTTACGGGCGTGGCGGGGGCGCTGTCACGTTAACGGGCGGGCGTGGGATGGTGCTGTCACGTTAATGAGCTTGTGATCGTCTGGAGGCGTGTCGGGGTGTGGTGGGGCCCGGTGGTTGCCCTGGTTCAGGTCGTGGCGGGCAGGCCGACG
>NZ_JBEXCW010000186.1:0-6564 GCF_040605435.1 Streptomyces sp. NPDC005574 | reverse complement strand
GGACACGGATCCACCCCATGAACTCCAGGCCCTGATCGACGCGGTCACCACCGGACACGGCATTGACCTCTACCTCCGGATTTAACGAACTACCGGTAAGACCATCAGGCCGACGCCGACCCAGCCCCACATGATCACCGCTGGTCCGCCGGTGGTGAGGCCGAAGCCGTAGAGCGTCATGCAGCCGGACAGGATGCTGATGACCGAAAACGAGATCGCGAAGTTGCCGAAGGGGCCCATACGGCGGGCCAGCACGGGCTGGTAGCCGTGCCCGGCCAGGACAGCATCGTCATCGGTCAGGCGGTGGGCGGCACGTCTCGAAGACACCGAAATGATCCTCTGAGGTCAAGGGGCGAAGGGACGGGAGGGCGGGGGTTGAGGGCGCAGTGGGGGTGCTCGACTTCTCATCACTGCCGGTGTCCTTGTTTCATCGCGTAGGTGCGGGCCAGAAGGAACTCCTCCTCCCACCAGCGGCTTTCACTGACGTGGTGCCAGGGCGCCTGCGTGGCGAAGGGGCCAATCGCCTCGAACACGTCGCCGGCGCCGGGCAGGCCACAGGCGGTGAGGGTGTAGGCGAGATAATTCAGATCCAGCTGGGAGGCCGTGCTGCGATCAGCGAGGTAGGCGAACCATCCATCCCGCGCCCGCACCGCGTAATGCCGGACCTGCTCGTTGTCCCAGAAATGCAGGGTCCGGGCGACCTGTCCGCCCACCGTCCGCAGGCGGTATTCCTCAACGAACGCGTACAGCGGCAGGGTGAGCAGCACCGACCCTGGCCCAGCCAGGGAGGACGCCCACCGGGCGAAGTCGACAGCGCCTCCGCCACGCGCCTGGAAACACTGCAGCATCCGCTGGTACGCCTCCCTGTTCGGGTGGTCCCTCCGGTTCACCTCGTCGAGCACCGGCCACGGCCCGCGCGGCAGGAGAGCCTCCGACGGGTCTGCCCAGTTGCCGAGGTGCAGGGGGCGCTTTCGGTCACAGTCGACCTGGGCGAGAGCCAGCAGGCACACCCCGGGCACGGGATCGGCCGGCCAGCGCCGGGCCGCCTCCAAACACGCGGTGTGCGCGGCGCGGAGGCAGGGGATCAGAGTGTGGCGGTCTGCTGTGTGGCGGTAGGCGGACACCGCCCGGACCGTCAGCACTCGGGCCTGCATCATCAGCGCGTTGGCGTCGGTCGGATCCTCCGCGAGCCAGGCGGCAATGGCATCGCCCCTGGCTGCTCCGGCCGCCAGAACCTGGCTGCGTGCGGTCCGCAGCGCCCAGCTACCCGTGCGGGTAAGGAGCGTCTTGGTGGAAAGCCACCGGTCGAGCTGTAAGTCTTCCAAGGCCAGGCGTAAGTCCTCATCCCTTCCAGCCGGATGGGGGGTCAGAGTCAGCTCAGTGGTCGGCATGTGGGTACCTCGTGAGCGGGCGGAAGAAGGTGGCAAGCGGGATGCTGCTGCTGGTGACGTGATCGACAGGAGACCGCCGGGCGGTCATCGGCCTCAACCCTGGTGAGTCAGATGCTCGGTTCGGGATGTGCCCAAGTGGCGTCCGTGACATGGGGGGCCGTAGCGACGCGCCTACACCACCGGGCGGCCGTGAGCCGGAGGCTGCGCCGCCGCAGCCGGAGGATGCACACGGCGGCCACGAGGGCCTGCCAGCCCTGGAGGGAGCTGGGTGTGATGCCGTGGTGACGACGGAGGAGATCAATACGCCAACGAACCACCAACTGCAACAGCGGAGGAAGCGCCTCGTCCCCTGTTGTCGTCATGGACCTCTCCCATTGTTTGCACGTCACGTGGAGCGCGCCCGGCGCGGGACGAGGCAGGAGGGGGTTTCCCACGCCGGGCGCTCAGACCTGCCCGATGGCTCTGGGGCTCCTCGGGCAGGGGCTCATGCGGCCGCTGTGAGCTCCCGCTGCAGCGTGTCGAGGTCGAGGACGCGGAAGCTACTGAGCCGGCGGATGAGTTGGGAGGCGAGGAAGGTCTCCAGATTGGGGTGCCCGTAGGGCAGTGGGTGGTCGGGCTTGGCCACCACGTGGACACCGTCACCGTTCAGGCCGTACAGGGCGCCGGTCACCCCGTACAGCGGGGCGCTGGTAGCGAGGAAGACCATCGGCTTCCTCTCCAGGTGCGGGCACAGCGCGGCAGCCGCACGGGCATGTCGAAGGCAGACAGGGGGCTGGTTGGTCAGGATCTGTGGCTGAGTGGGGTCGTGGTCGCCCGACCCGGCAAGGAAGATGAAACCCAGCGGAGTGCGTGCATGCCGGGTGCACACCTGGCAGCGCAGAGCCTGCATCGTCATCATCTGCCGGTAGGGATGCATGAGTTGCCATAACGGCGCGCCTGTCGGCATGCCGCGCTCGTCGACCGGGTTGAAGGCGCAACGCGCCCACAGCACCCCGCGCAGGTCCCGGTCCCTGACGTCCTCGTCACCGTAGTGGAGCCGGTAGTTGCCGGGCCCGTGTCGCAGGATAAGAAGGTTGTCTGGCGCGGCCTGTTCACCCTCCCGTTGGGTGATGAAAGGGATCAGGCCCGGCTCGCCAACGGTATGCACGGATCGGTTCTTCCTTCTCGTTTGCGACGGCTGCAGGTGGAGGAGAGTGGGCCGAAGCACGCTCGTGACCCTGTGACAGGCCGGGGCGGCAGTGATGTCAGCGAGCCGTACCCTGTCGTTGAGCTAGTGCGGCGAGGCTTCCCCGCCGGTGGCGCGCAGGAGTCGGCGCCGCCGAGAGACGTTCAATGCTGTAGCTTGCCCAGCAGCGCTGGGAGCGCTGCAGCATCCCCGAGCGGTGACCACGCTGGCTCGGGCCTAGTAGAGATGGCCGCGGGCGGCGTCACAGTCGCTATTGCCCGGAGATGGTGAGAGTGCACCAGACCGTGGCTCCGGCGTCGTTGGTGCCCCACATCCCGCCGTTGTCGTGAACCAGTGCCTCGACGAGTGCAAGGCCTCTTCCGGATTCTGCGGCGTCGTGGGTGGGCTGGGGCTCAGCGCTGCCGGGCATACCGTCGCCGACGGTGATGCGCAGACTGCCGCCGAGCAGGGATAGGTTCAGGCTGATCTTCGTGGTACCGCTATGCATGAGGGCGTTAGTGAGCAGCTCGGAAACGATGAGCATGACGTCGTCTGTCATCGCGGTGAGTCCACAGTTTTTCAGTCTTGCGGCGGTGATCCGGCGCATGGCTCCCACCCGGCAAGCGTCCTCGATACGCGGCAGGGCGTCACCAAAGCGAGGCGCGACCGTGAAGTGCTCGTCCAACAGGCTCCCCGTTTTGAGGCCAGCCGTGTGAGGCGTCAGTACGGCGGTCGTCGTCATCACCTCCTTAGGGGGCGGACGCTTCGACGAAGCGAGCTCCCGGGGGTGGCGCTGGTTGGGTGCGTCGAGGGGTGACTGTTCAGTGCATCGGGTGCAGTTTGGCGCGAGGCTCGCACGCGACGGCGTGGTGGGTGTAGTCACTGGGATCGTCATTCCTGTGGCGAGGGGGCCCGGCCTTAACAGGGGAGGCAGGGCCATGCGCTTTGCTGCCGCCGGCGTGAGGTCAGGAGCCACGGAAGGTGGTGCACCAGCTCGGCTCCGGCGGTTGATGTCGACCGTATGCTCACTGCGCTCAACCTCCAAGAAACTTGCGCGAGTTTGCAGCAAGCCGGTTGACGAGCTCTAACAGCTCACCGACCATCAAAGTGACGCGCAAATCGGAGCAAGGATAGGGACAGGAGACAGACCATGAAGTTACGGTTCCTTGGCACCAACTCCACGGGCGGAGACTGCCCGACGCTCTACGCCACGGATCGCGACAGCTACATCGTCCAGGGCTGGCAGCTTTTCGCTAACGAACTGACGATGCAGCTCGACCTCCCCCAGGACGAGACTGCAGTGGAGGTGCCCACGGAATTGTTCGATCACCTCAGCAACGACGGCCTTCCGGCAAGGAGCATCAACCACGCCCAAGCCCCGATCATGATCGTCACCGGTCAGGGCACCTGCGTTGTCCAGGGCAAGACGGTGACCGACGCGGAAGCCCTCACGCACATGTCCATCCCGCACTATGAGACCTGCGTCGAAGTACCGAAAGCGGCCATCACGGCCCTCCTGGAGGACGTACATGGAGTTAATGCCCAGCGCTGAGCGCAACCGCCTCTTCGAAAGCATCCAGCGCGACGCGTTCCACCTTGAACTGCGAGACGACTACTCCGTACCCGATGAGGGCGGACCGTTCAAGAGCTGGCTGGACGGTGACGACGTCGACTACTCCTACCTCACGCCGTGGACCCAGCTCATGAAGGGCACCACCCAACGCGGCGTGACTGTGCGCCGCGTGCGGGTCGTCACTGAGCCCCTGACCTCCTACATTCGGTGGGAGTACAGCACCACGCGGCTGAACGAAGAGGCTGGTGAGAATATCCGCTGGCTGCCCCGACACCTCCTTGCCGAAGGCATCACCTTTCCCTTCGACGGGAGGGACTGGTGGCTGTTTGACGAACACCTCCTCGCGATAGGCTACTTCGCGCCAGACGGCCGAGTCCTGGGATCTCGACTCATCGATGATCCCGATACCGTCACCCAATGCGTACGCCTGCGAGACCTGCTGTGGACCTGTGCCATCCCTCACGCACAGTACAAACCTGAAAACATCCGTGAGCACACAAGTAGATGAAGTACTGCAATCGCTCGGTGCCCGGCTGCGCGGCTTCCGCAAGGACGCTGGATTTAAAAGCGGCCGGGCCTTCGCGCATGCCACCACATGGCACGAGTCCAAGATATCGCGCATCGAGCACGGCAAACAACGCCCGAGCGAAGACGACATTCGTATCTGGTGCGAAGCGACTGGCCAAGGCGATCAGGTCGGCGACCTGATCGCGATCGTCCGCCACGTCGACGAACTGTGGCTCGAGTGGCGCCGGCAACTCCAGGCAGGCGCCGAGAGTCGGCAGCACAAGGCGATCCCCGTCTACGCCAAAACCAAGGTTTTTCGCATTTGGCACCCCACTGTTGTATGGGGAACCCTCCAGACAACGGAATACGCCGCCAAAATCTTCGAGCAGGTCGTCAACTACTACGACATCCCGGACGACACCGACGCCGCAGTCGCCAAGCGTCTCCAACGCCAGCAGTATCTCTACCAGGGTGAGCGGATCTTCAACGTATTACTCGGAGAGCAAGCCCTCTACACGAACTTTGGCGGCCCCGACGTGATGAAGGGACAACTGGACCGTCTCCTGGCTGTAATGCGACTGCCAAGACTTAGCCTCGGAATTGTCCCCCGCTCAGCACCGGCCGCGATCTGGCCGGGCAACTCGTTTTCGATGTTCGACGATAGACTCGTCCTTGTCGAGACCTACTCTGCGGAACTGTCCGTCTCCCAACCCCGGGAGATCGACCTATATGCGAAAGCCTTCGCCCTCCTGCAGCAGTCAGCCGTCTATGGCAAGGCTGTTCGCGACATCATCTTCACCGCCGTGCACCACTTCGATCGGTTGCCGACCGACTAGAGGAGAGCCGCCGTGCCCGACCAGCCGAACTGGCGCACCAGCACTTACACCTCGCAGGACACTTGCGTTGAAGTCGCAGATAATACCCCAGGCGCCATCATGGTGCGAGACACAAAAGACCCCAGTCGCGGCGTCATTCGCATCCCGCCTCGCGCATGGATGGCCTTTCTGGAACACACCGTGAGCAGTAGAGCTATTTGTGAAAGGCGGTGATTTTATTGACCCATTACAGACAAACTGCAGAACCCGCCCCGTCACCGGCGCCACCTCGCTGCACTTTCCACACACAAAGCCGTTTAAACAGCATGGTAGGGCAGCGAGGGCGGCGTCCGAGTCCCATGTCGATGCCCTCGGCGTCGTTTTTGAGCTCACGCGTCAGACCACACTGCCTGGGCACGAAGATCGCGAAGTTTCGCGAGACCTTGCCGAGAAAGGTTCCGTTTTTTAGTACTGTTCGGTCTCTACGAAGCCCGAGTCTGCGTCGTCTTCTGCGCTGAGTGCGGCGGCGGTGGGGTCGAATCCGGGCGGGCTGTCCTTGAGGCCCAGGCCGAGGCCGGCCAGCTTCGCCTTGACCTCGTCGATGGACTTCGCACCGAAGTTGCGGATGTCCAGCAGGTCGGCCTCGGAGCGGGCGACGAGCTCACCCACGGAGTGGACGCCCTCACGCTTGAGGCAGTTGTACGACCGGACGGTGAGGTCGAGCTCCTCGATCGGCAGTACGAGATCGGCGGCGAGGGCGGCGTCCGTGGGGGAGGGGCCCATGTCGATGCCCTCGGCGTCGATGTTGAGCTCACGCGCCAGACCGAACAGCTCGACCAGGGTCTTGCCGGCCGACGCCATGGCATCACGCGGACGCATGGCCTGCTTGGTCTCGACGTCGACGATCAGCTTGTCGAAGTCGGTGCGCTGCTCGACACGGGTCGCCTCGACCTTGTAGGTGACCTTGAGGACCGGCGAGTAGATGGAGTCGACCGGGATCCGGCCGATCTCCTGGCCCACCTGCTTGTTCTGCACGGCGGAGACGTAGCCGCGACCGCGCTCGACGGTCAGCTCCATCTCCAGCTTGCCCTTGCCGTTGAGCGTGGCGAGGAC
>NZ_JBEXCW010000185.1:0-6645 GCF_040605435.1 Streptomyces sp. NPDC005574 | reverse complement strand
CGGTCGAGCGTCTCGTACTCGGCCAGGATCCTCGCCTTGTACTCCACTGTGTACCGGCGCGGTCCGGCCGAACGGGGTTCCACCTGCGGATCCGGAGCCTCGTGGTCATTGCTGCTGGCCACCTGGGGCACTACTCCTTCTCCGCCCTCGACTCAATGAATCATCCAGTATGCCTGGCTCGACCTACGTTGA
This sequence comes from Streptomyces sp. NPDC005574, assembly GCF_040605435.1. Lineage (NCBI taxonomy): Bacteria > Bacillati > Actinomycetota > Actinomycetes > Kitasatosporales > Streptomycetaceae > Streptomyces > Streptomyces sp. NPDC005574. The sequence continues at coordinate 6,453 of NZ_JBEXCW010000185.1, read as the reverse complement.
CAGAGAGGGGGACGGGACCGGGCTACTTGCCCCGCCGACGGCTGCCGAAGAGCGTCTGACGCAGGGTCGGATGCTGGTAGACGTCGACGTCGGCAGCGGTACGGCATGCCGGACAGAGCCAGCCCTCTTCCGGCGCAGCGACCAGAGCGTCGTCCTGGCCCCGCGTGCCGCTGGTCGGCAGTCCGCAGCGCTCGCACGATGCGACCTCGGGCGCGGGTTCCGGCTCGGGCGGCTTCGTGGCCCACCGCTCCTCCTCCGCAGCCCGCTCGCGTTCGCGCTGTGCCAGCTGTTCGTCGTACCGAGCGCGGCGTGCCGTGTCCCGGGCCTGCCATGCCCGGTGGTCGGCCGGGTTGTCGAGTGCGTCGGGCAGAGTTTCCCAGCGGCCGTGTCCGCACCGCCACCACACCAGCCCGCGCGGGCCCTCAGCTTTCAGCCGGCCCAGGGTGGTGAACAGCAGGGGGATCGCGTCGTCGTAGTCGTAGTAGCCGTCCCGCTCCCCTGCCGGGGCGCCGTAGCCGGAGTCGAGGTGCCAGTCGCCGGACCACACGGTGCGGGTCAGGTCCATGACGGTGTTCACGCGGTTCTTCAACGCCTGCTCACCGATCCGCGTCCCCGGGTTGAACACGATCAGCACGGGCGGGTGACCGTCGCGTCCCGAGGGACGGTAGTGAGCGCGCCACGCCGGCATCTCCGTACCGAGGGAACTCTTGATCCGGGCGCGGAAGTAGCGGATGTACTTCTCGAACTTCGCGGCCAGGATGTCGGCGGGTTCGGTGCAGTTGTCGACCTCCACGAACAGCACTGGCAGCTCCGCCTCCGGGGCCTGCAAGACGGCATCGACGCGGACCCCGGCCCGGTTCGACTTCGCACTGCTCGCGCTGAGGGGGACCTCGGTGGTCCAGGAGCCGATCCACCCCAACCCCTGCGACTCATCCCCGGATCCGTCCTGGGGCGCCGGGGTGTCGGCGGCCGGGGCCGCCGGCGGCGCTCCTGGCGGCTGCTGGCGGGGGACCGGACGAGTCGCCGCGGCGGGCGTGCGGGTCATCGCGATGACGGTCTCGTTGACCGCCATCGCGTGCGGGGCACCCGAACGAGCAGCTCCCCGCGCGGTCCCGCCCATCTCCCCCACCGGCCGTCCCAGCACCTCGGCGGCCGCGTCCAGACCCACCGGTGTCAGGGACCAAATCTTGTGCCCGTCCCTGCTGCTGCCCTCCGACACCACCAGGCCATGCCGGGCCAGGTCCAGGGCGGCGTTGCGGAAGCCTTTGTTGTCCTTGTGGCCGGGCGCCATCAGCCGGTGCATCTGATCCGCCGTGGCCAGCTTCAGCACACCGAGCGCCGCCAGGACGTGCGCGCGCACCGCGGTCCTCGACCCGTACGGATACGTCCGCGAACCCGCCACCGAACCTCCCCCTTCACCGCCCGGCCTGCGCAACGGTTGCGCATCACGGGCTTGACCTGCACGAATTCGCGCTCACGGTACTACCCGGCCCGAACAGCGGCGCAGACACCGGGCGTCGACCGCACACCGACGCCGCGATCGGCGGGGCGCGTTGCGCAGTCTTCGCATCGTTGCGCGGCGGCCGGTGCGCAACGGTGCGGGCCGACTGCGCAACGCGGGCCGCGAAGTAGGCGGTGCGCAGCCTCTCGGGCCCCCCACCCGGTCCCCACTGCGTAACCTCCCCGCACATGCCGGCCTCCCTCGTTCCGGTACTCGGTCGTGGCCCGCACGGGGCGGGTTCCGGGCCAGCTGGTGAAAGCTGGCCGTGGCGCCGGAACCACCGCCGTGCGGGATGAACGAGCCTCTCCCGCCAGGTGTCGGGGAAAGGCTCGAACGGCTTTGGGTATAGCTCGGTTGCAGGGACCTGTTGAGCTGGGAAGTTCTTGATCTGGGTGCCGCTGTCCGGGCTTGTCTTCTATGTTCGGTGCCTGGGGGTGGTGATGGCTTCACTCATGGAAGAGTTGACGGCGCGTGAAGAGGCGGCTCGTGCGCGGGCCGAGGAGCTCAAGGCTCAGATCGCCGTGCTGGCCGGGCAGTTGGCCGAGGTCGAGCAGGACCTGTCCCGCCTGGCGATCACCAGGACGACCATCAGTGAGTTACTCGCGCAGACCCCGGCATCGTGGGACAAGCCCACCAAGCCGGGTGACGGCGATAGCGACGGCGAGGACGCGTTGGTGCGGGCGGCGATGGCAGGGCCGTATCAGACGGTGCCGGCCCGTGCTCCCGGACTGGACGAGCAGGTACTTCCCCTGGCCTACCGGGACGTGGTGGAGGTGATTTCGTACGCGAGGCGGGCGCTGCGGGCCAAGGAGATCAGCACGGCCCTGGGGTTGGGCGAGGAGCCTCGTCATGTGGAGGGCATGCGTTCGAAGCTCAAGCGTCTGGTGGAGCGTGGCTGGCTCGTCGAGGCCGAGCCCGGGCAGTTCGCCTGGATCGAGGGCTGAGCCGGTTCCCGGCGGGTTGGTGCCCCTTTCTCCTCTACCGTCGTCCGGGCCATCGGGGTGGTGGGCGTGAGGAGGGGATTCGTGGTGGACGCGACGTCGGGGACGCTGCTGGAGGATCGGATGGAGGCGTTCGCGGCCTCCCGGTCGCTGTTTGCCGAGCTGACCGATCGGCTGGCTGCCGTGGAGAGTGATGGGTGGAGCCACCACGAGATCGAGGAGCACATCGAGGCGAGCGGGCGTGAGTTACTGCGCCAGCTGTTCCAGGACCGTCTGGACCTGCGGCAGTTACGGGAGGAACGCGCTCACGCGAACGGTGGTACCGCGAGGGTCGTCGAGGCCGGTGGGAACGTACACGCCCGGGTGGAGAAGGATCACAGCCGGGGTATGGCCAGCCTGTTCGGCGCGGTGCGGATCGGGCGACTGGCCTACCGGGCCGCGGGCCGACCGAACCTGTATCTCGCCGACGCGGTGCTGAACCTGCCCGCCCGCTCCCACTCACACGGGCTGCGACGCCTGGCCGCCCGCGAGGCGATCCGCGGCTCGTTCGACGCCGCGCACGCCGCGATCACCGACCGGTGCGGGCCGGTGATCGGCAAACGACAGGTCGAGGAGCTGACCGTGGCCACCGCCCGTGACATCGAGAAGTTCTACGCCTCACGTCCGCCCCAGCCCTACACCGACGGCACACTGCTGATACTGAGCACGGACGCCAAGGGCGTGGTGATGCGGCCCGAAGCCCTACGCGATCAGACCGCCAAGGCAGCCCGCGCGAAAGGCGGCAACACCTACCGGACCAGACTTGCCGGCGGGGAGAAGAACGGCAGGAAGCGAATGGCCACCCTCGGAGCCGTCTACGACGCCGAACCGGTGCCCCGCCGCCCACACCACGTCGTCACGCTCACCGAACCCGACACCACCACCACTAGCAGCAACAACATTGGCACCGGCACCGGCACCGGCAGTGAGCACGCCGGCCACCATCGCAAGGGGCCGAAGGCGAAGAACAAGTGGCTGACCGCCTCGATCGCGCAGACCAGCGCGCAGGTCATCGCCGACGTCTTCGACCAGGCCGAACACCGGGACCCTCAGCACCGCCGCAGGTGGATCATGCTGGTCGACGGGGCCCGCCACCAACTCGACCTCATCCAGGCCGAGGCCGCGCGTCGAGGTGTCGACCTTCACATACTCATCGACTTCATCCACGTGATCGAGTACGTGTGGAAGGCCGCATGGTGCTTCCACACCAACGGGGACCCGGCCGCCGAGCGATGGGTCGCCACCCACGCAGTGAAGATCCTGGCCGGATACAGCCAGGACGTGGCCACCACTCTCGGCCGGCAGGCCACCGAGGCCGGCCTCTCGGCGGACCAGCGTAAAGGCGTCGACGCGTGCATCGGTTACCTGACGGCCAAGCAGGAGTGGCTCGGCTACGACGTCGCGCTCAACGAGGGCTGGCCGATCGCCACTGGCGTCATCGAAGGTGCCTGCCGCCATCTGATCGGCGACAGGCTCGACATCACCGGCGCTCGGTGGGGGCTCGACGGTGCCGAAGCCGTCCTCAAGCTACGAGCCGTCACCAGCAACGGCGACTTCGACGAGTACTTCACCTACCACGTCGAACAGGAACGACAGCGAGTGCATCAAACCCGCTACCAGCACGAATTCACACTCGAGGCCTGACGCCCCCCTCACTGCAGTCGAGCTGCACCCAACCGGGTTGGCCAAGAACACCCTGGACGAGGCCGTTCCAGCGCTGCGGCAGGCCCTGGTGTGGCTGGACCGGTGCACTCGCTACGAAGACCGCCTGGACGCCCGCATCTTCCACACGGCTCTAGACGCCCTGCTGTCTTTCACCGCCGGGAACACCATCTCCGACTCCACCCTCGAAGACCTGCACGCACTGGTAGTGGACTACCGGCTGACCGGCCTCCGCGAGCGGCCGACCTGGCGCCAGCCCCGAGCGGATGCCACCGCCGCCTGGGTGCAATTCACCGACCGACTGCACGTCCTGCACAGCCTCGACGAGGTGTGGTGGGACCCGCCGGCGCTCATCTCAGCCATTGCCCAGGCCTACAGCGCACACCGAACCATCCGTCTGCTCGTGCCACCCGACATCCCCCACGCCGATGAGCCGCCCACGTCTGGTGACGCCACAGCACTTCCGCACCTGCTGCAGCCCCGACTCATGAGCTCACTGACGGCCAGGGGTGACAGCTCCGCCTTCCTCGATCGATGGTTGTCCCTCCACGCCGACGACTCCAGCGCCAGCCAGGAAGCCCGGGCCGCCGTTCGTGAACTGCGGGACTTGATGCACACCGGAGGCGGCAGTGAAGACCCAAAAGGCCATGAGATCGAGGTCAGCGCCGTCACCTCGGCACTGGCCCTGGCTGCCCCGGTGCGAGAACGCCTGACCGCGCTGCTACACAACGAACCGGAACTCGCCGAGGACCTCAACAAGTCCGGTCGGGCCGTCCTTGCCGCGCGCGAGCCCGATCTCAGCGACTACGCCAACACTATCTTGCGCGAGCTACAGGAGGACATCGACCGGATCACCGGCATCGGCGGGGAAGCTGCACTTCGCGTCGAGGAACTGCTGGTCTTCCTCCTGCGCTACACGCGCTGGTCCATCGAGGCCGAGTCCGGCGGCCCGCTGGGCGAACCCTTCCTGCGGCCGTTCACCAAGGACGAAGAATCGCCAAAGGAGGTCGATATGGCCAAAGACCTCGCCAAACGCCTGTACACGTCGGTCAGCACCAGCCCACGCTGGGAAGTGAAGAACCTCGGTTCCGGCCGCACCGACATCGTCCTGTTCTACGGCGCTTTCTACATCGTCATCGAGTGCAAGCAGGAACCCAAGAACGCATCAATGGACTACCTGTGCACCCACTACAGCGTTCAGCCCGCCGAGTACGGCGCCACTGATAGAGCAATGCTCAAGACTTGTGGATCGGCTTCGGGTGGGGTGCCTCGTGGGATGTGGAGGCGTACCTTCCCGAGTGATCGACTCAAGGTCACCGAGTAGACCCGCGTTGGTAGCGCGGGTTGGGAAGGCACGCCCGTGCTCAGCGTAGTCAACGAAGACGGCACCACCGAGACTGGTTCCCTGATCGACGAGATCGTCCGGGAGGGAGCCCGGCGGATGCTGGCTGCCGCCCTGGAGGCGGAGGTCGACCAGTACATAGCCGAGCTCGCCGGTCAGCGCGACGAGGCAGGCCGCCGGCTGGTGGTCCGCAACGGGCGGCACCGCCCGCGGAAGGTGACCACGGCCGCGGGGCCCGTCGAGGTCACGGCCCCGCGGGTCAACGACAAGCGCGTCGACGAGGCGTCCGGTGAACGGATGCGGTTCTCCTCGAAGATCCTCGCGCCGTGGTGCCGGAAGTCCCCGAAGATCAGCGAGGTTTTGCCGCTGCTCTACCTCCACGGCCTGTCCTCGGGCGATTTCGTGCCCGCGATGGAGCAGTTCCTGGGTTCCCCGGCCGGGCTGTCGTCGGCCACCGTCACCCGGCTGACGAAACAGTGGACCGCCGAGCATGCCGAGTTTCAGCGCCGTGACCTGGCGGAATCCGATTACGTCTACGTGTGGGCGGACGGCGTCCACCCCAAGATCCGCCTGTCCCAGACGCACTCCTGCCTCCTGGTCCTGATGGGCGTCCGCATCGACGGGACCAAGGAACTGATCGCGATCGCCGAGGGACTGCGGGAGTCCACCGAGTCCTGGGCGGATCTGCTGCGGGACTGCCGCCGGCGTGGCATGCGCGACCCGATGCTCGTCGTCGGCGATGGAGCGATGGGTCTCTGGCGAGCCCTGGCAGGGGTGTTTCCGCAGACCAGGCACCAGAGGTGCTGGGTTCACAAAACCCGCAATGTCATGAACGCGCTGCCGAAGTCTGCACAGCCCGGCGCGAAGAAGGCCCTCCAGGAGATCTACAACGCCGAGGACCGCACCCACGCAGAGAAGGCGATCACCGCGTTCGAGAGGACGTACGACGCGAAGTGGCCCAAGGCGGT
>NZ_JBEXCW010000184.1:0-6753 GCF_040605435.1 Streptomyces sp. NPDC005574 | reverse complement strand
TCTCGCCACTGGAGTTCGAACAGCAGCATCAGAGCCCGGTTACACTCTCCCTCACGGCATGAAACCCCTGTGTCCACACTCCGGGGGTCACCTCAAGTCCAGGTCAGGCCGGCGTGGCGCTGCTGCGGGACGAGACGGACAGGCGCAAAAACCACCCGCCTCGGCGTCACCAGGAGCCCGTGCAGGCACAGCCCCCGCCCTCGACGTTGCCACGGTTCTGGAACTGCACCTCGTCGGCGGCATACGCCCGCCCCCGGCCGCACTGGTCGCGCCGGCCAGGACCGTGCCGCCTAGCACGGCGAGAGCCTGCCGGCGGCGCACGGCACGGTCACCTCGTCCAGTAGCGGATGTTGCGGAAGCGGGCCTCCGCCCGGCCGGAACCGTGGTTGTACACGCCGTTCTTGAAGTAGCGGGTGGCGGGGCCGCGGTCGTCGACCGTCAGGACGAGGGAGTCGTCGAAGTACACCTTGATGGTTCCCGTACCGCTGCTCGCCTGGTGGGCGATCTTCACGTTGAACCAGGTGTTGTACGCGCTCGTCTTGAGCACCGTGCCGTCGTAGCGCCGGACGGTGCCACCGCTGGTGTTGTAGGCGTTGAGCATGATGTCGGTGGCGTAGGTGCCCTCGGGGTGGATGCCCCGCAGGATCTGGACGAAGGTGGCGCCGTCGGTGCCGGACGGGAGGTAGACGTCGGCGTCCCACATGTGGTTGCCCGTGGCGTAGTCGACCTTCCAGCGCATCTCGGTGCGCGAGTCGGTGGAGCTTCCCTCCTGGAACGGCTCGTCGGTGGCGTACACCCACATACGGTCGACGCCACCGCTGTAGCTGTGCCGGTCGCCGATATCGAGGTTCCAGGGTTTGTGCCAGCTGTACGTGAACGAGGTCTGTGTCCAGCCCGCGGTCGGATCGGCAGCCGGCGCGGCCGGCGCGGCACCGGCGAGCGGGGCCGGGGGCAGGGCGAGCGCGGCGCCGCCGGCCACCAGGCCGGCCCCGGCTCGTAAGACGGATCTCCGGTTCATGGGGTGTCCTACCTCCAGAGGGGTGGGTTCGCGTCCTTCCCGTGACCGGTCGGCCTCAGGCCGACCGCGGGACGCGCGGTGAGGAACGCGAGGCAGACAATCCCAATACATCGGAGGAGTCAAGAACTTCGACTCAGAAAAAGAGGTGTGCCCGACTGAGAGATCTCACTAAAAATACCTATTCACGACGTATTTTCTGGACGGCGGGTATTCATCGACAGCCCTACAGGGAGACGCGGATGCGCCGATACGCCCGATGTATGCGTCGCTGGCCAGCTCTGGAGCGCCGGCCAGATCACTCAGCCCCCGCCCCGCCAGGAACAGGCCGGCGTCCCCCTGCCCGGTACGGGGATGCTGAGAACCGCGCCGGAGGATGCTGTGGGGCTCCGCACCCCGTGGCGGGCCGTGGTGACGGAGCGGTGGTTGACGTCGAGGCATACGGTGATGCCGGCTTCGCGGGCGACTACCAGCTGGACGAGCCCTGGCGGCTGGCCGCCACGGGGATACCGCGCGAACTGTTCTACGCACACGACTGGGTCGACCCCGACCGCTGGGACCTGTGGCTCTACGAGAACAATCCGGCGCACCGGCAGGCCATGCGGGAGACGCTGGCCGCGTGGGTCGACGCCGTCGCCGCGTTCGCCCGTCGCCGTGACGTCCCCGCCGTCCTCGGTGAGGGCGTCGTGGGATACACCCCGCTGCTGACGCGCTTCGAGGAGGACGCCGTCGGCAAGGACATCGCGGAGTTCGTCATCGACCGCTGCCTCGCCGCCGGCTTCCAGGGCGTCGTCCTGACCTCCAACGCGGCCCCGCACCACCCCATGTGGCACACCGACCGGGACTGGATGCGACGGGTCAACGCCCGCGTCACCACGAACTGAAGGCACCCTCCCCAAGACCCTGGCCGCGATCGCGGTGTCCCACGATCGCGGTCGCACTTCCGGGGCACGCTTCCGGGTCGACCTGCCGGTCGGGTGACCGGAGTCAGTCGGCCTGCTGGGTGACCGCCTCCCGATCGGCCGGCCGCGGTGGGGTGGTCCGGCGTTCCTGGACCTGCGCGTAGGCCACCAGACCCAGCAGGACGGCCAGCAGCACGGCCGAGGATCCCGCGGTGCCGAGGTCCAGGCCGCCCTTGGCGACCGGCTTGGTCAGGAAGTCACCGGCGGTGGCACCCAGCGGGCGGGTGAGGACGAAGGCGATCCAGAACAGCAGGACGTTCGGCACCACCGGCGCCTTCATCAGGGCGACGAGAACGGCAAGGGCCCCGCTCACGAGGAGCGCGCCACCGGCGTAACCGAGCCCGGAACTGTCGGAGAGGAAGTCGCCCATGGACGTGCCGAGGGTGTTGGAGACGAGGATCGCCGACCAGAACAGGGCCTCGCCGCGGAAGGTGACGATGTCGCGGATCTGGAAGGTCATCCCGGTGGCCTTCCAGACGGCGAAGATGACCAGCAGGATCGAGATGAGGATCGCCGCCCCGGCCGGATAGCCGAGGCCCAGACCCTGCGGTCCCCAGCCCAGCGAAGTGGCACCGCCGGAAAGGAACTTGGTGCTCGCGTCCCGGTTCATGAAGTCGGACGTCGTGGTGCCGGCCATGCTGGTCGACAGGATCACCGTCCAGTAGAGGAACGGGTGGTAGCGGCTCGACCTGAGCTGGACGACCAGCGTCACCACGAAGAGCAGGAACAGGACGATCGTGGTCAGGAAGTAACCGAGTTTCAGGGTCTGGGCGAAGAGGTCCCCCGCCGTCTCGCCGAGAGTGGTCGCGGCGACCTTCATGACCCAGAACGCCAGAGTCACCTCGGGTAACTTCTTCATCACCGACTTCGTCGCGCTGGCGACGTCTAGATCGGTGAACATTTCCGGTTGCTGCACGGTGGGGGGCTCCGATTCGCTCGTACGACAGAACGCCCGCCCCACGATGAGGACGAGCGCCCTGTGCCTTGCGGCGACCCCGAAGAGTGATCGCCGGAATCGATCTTGGCAGCGTCAGCCTGAACGCATCCTGAACGCGGCCCACACCCCTGTTCAGGCCGCTTGCGGGAGACGCGCTGCGACTGCGACACGCCCGGCGCCGTGACTGCGTCCCAACCCGGCGGTGCGACTGCGTCGCGTCCTTGGGTGCCACCGACGAATACGCGACCAGAACGAACAGGCGGGCGCTCAGGTGGTGGTGGGCCAGGTCCGCAGTACCGCGGCGATCCTTCCGGCCGTGCAGGCGGGATCGAGGAGCAGGTCCTTCAGGGCGACGGCATCCTCGCGGGCGGGCTTGACGGAGATCCCGGCCGCTTCCAGGTACATGACGCCGCAAGCGGCGGCGACGGCCATGTTGGAGCGTTCCAGCCAGCGGCACCGGCCCAGCGTGTGCACCAGGGCGGCAGCCTTGGCGTAAGGGCCCTCGTAGACGGCTTGCTCGAACAGTTCGGCCCGGTGGCGGGCGACGGCGGACACCGGAACGCCGTAGTCGTCGGGGGCCGGATCGTCGGCCCCGGCGGCCTCAGCGACCTGCAGGATCCAGGGAACATCGATGTGCAGGTCCATCAGGCCGCGTGCGCTCCCCGGGACGTCTGCTGGGCCTCTTCGGCCGCGTCGAACACCGCCTGGTGCTCGGCCAGGAAGCGGGCCGCCGCGTCCACCGCACGGGCACGCAGGCCGCTGGCGTCGTCCTGCACCAACCTGGCCAGGTAGTCCCCGATACTCAGTCCGAGGTCGGCGGCGCGCTTCTTCGCGAGTTCCGCGATGTCCTCGTTCACGCGCGCACCCAACTGTGTCTTGGCCATACCCGCATGGTAACAGCTGTTACCGACAGGGGGGCGACCGTCGAGGTGAAGGCAGGCGGCCGTACCGACTCGTCGCAGTCACCGGTTCGCCTCAACGGCGGGGCTCAAGCACTTCCAGGGCGCCGGTTTCGGTGTCGTAGCTGCGCAAGGTGGTGAGCCGGACCGGGAGCGGCGGCGCCGGCAGCACCTCGGGGACCTGCCTGCCGGCGAAGGCCCCGGCCCGCCGGGTCCGGCCGAGGGTGACATGCGGGCTCCAGCGTCCCGGTTCGTGGAAGGGGTTGAGGGTGGCAGGCGGGCTGTCGGAGGCGACCGCCTCCCACACCCGGCGATGCAGGCCCGCCAGCGCGGAGTCGAGGTCCAAGGCCCATGCCAGGACCGAGGTGGGCCGTTCGAAGCGGACCACACCGGTGAACCGCACCGGAAGCGGCAGGGCGGCGGCCACCTCGGCGAGCTCCCAGCGGATCGGGGCGGTCAACTCGCCGCAGGCCGCCAGAGTGAGGTGCGGGCTGTTGGTCGGTGAACGGTGGCGCGCCTGACTGGGCAGCCCCGCGTCCGCCAGCCGTCGCCACGCCTCCCGGACGGCGAGATCCGCCGCGTCATCCAGCAGAACCTCGACCGTGCGCACCACCACAGCCTATCGGCGACCCCCCGGGCGGGTCCGTCCGGGACCGGATCATTCGCACATTCACCCCGGCGCGACGGCGCCGCGCCCGACACCGCAGGGTGCCGTCCTCGGACGCCGGCCCGGTCCGTCGGGGTGCCGCGCGTCAGCGGTGGTTGACGTACGGGAACACCTCCTCCTACGCGGACATGGCGCTGCCGGCCGCACCCCGAGGGGACGGCTGGGCCGTACCGCCGCCTACGGCTCAGGGATGCGGGCGGCGATGAGGGTGATGTCGTCGCGGGTGTCGCCCAGATCGTCGGCGAGCTGGACGCAGAGCCGGTGCAGGGCGAGGTGGTGGTGGGTGTCGGCCTGCTGGCGCAGGCGGGTCATACCGGTGTCGATGCCCTGGGTGCGGGATTCGACGAGGCCGTCGGTGTAGAGGATCAGGGTGGCGCCGGCGGGCAGGATCATGCGGGCGGTGGGCCGTCGCATGTCGGGGCGTACGCCCAGGAGCATGGCGTGGGGGCCGGTGAGGTAGGTGCCGGTGCCGTTGCCGGTCATGAGGAGTGGCGGGGGGTGTCCGGCGGCGGACCAGGACAGTTCCCAGGTGCCGTCGGGGTTGGGGTGCAGGCGGGCCACGATGGTGGTGGCGGAGTCGGCGAGCGTGAGGCGGGCCTGGGCGGTGTCCAGGCGCTGCAGGATCTGGCCGGGTTCCTCCTCGGGGCGGTCGACGGCCAGGGCGCGGAGCATGTTGCGCAGTTCGCTCATGCGGGAGGCGGCCTGGATGTCGTGGCCGGTGACATCGCCGATGACCAGGACGGTGTCCCCGTCGGGCAGGGTGAAGGCGTCGTACCAGTCGCCGCCGACCTCGGCGGTGCGCTGAGCGCTCTGGTAGTGGGCGGCCAGTTCCAGGCCGGGCACCTCGGGCAGGTCGGTGAGCAGGGCACGCTGAAGCGTGGCGGCGATGTCGGCTTTGGCCGCGTGCAGACGGGCGTTGTCCAGGCCGAGCGCGGTACGGCGGGCGACCTCCTCGGCCAGGACGCGGTCGGTTTCGTTGAACGGGGGGCTGCCCGCCGCACGGATCAGGGTGAGGGCGCTCAGCGTCGTTGTGCGCACGCGCAAGGGAGCGATCAGAACGTCGGCTGCGTCCACCAGGCTCAGCAGGTCCGCTCCCGCCCCGATGGCGGATGCAGGCAGATGCTGGAGGGCGCCGCCCCTGCGGATGTGCTGCAGCGCGGCGTGGTGTTCGGGATGCTCGGGCAGGGGCGGGCCCGCGGGAGTGGGAGGCAGGACGCCGGGGAGGTGGTGGGCCCAGGCCACCCGGCGCAGGGCGCTGTCCGCGGTGAGGTCGATGATGGCTGTGTCCGCGAGACGGGGCACCAGTTGGCGTGTCAGACGTTCCAGTGCCTGGTCCGCGTCGAGGGTGGAGACCATGGCCAGGGTCAGTTCGCCGAGCCAGGTGATCTCCGCGAGGTCGTACTGGGCCTGCTCGCGCATCGTTTCGCTGTGCGCGTAGCGGTCCGCCCGCCGGTCGGCGCGCTCACGTTGGTCACCGATGTCATGGAAGACGACGACCGCGCCGGCGCTGTGGCCCGACCGCGCGGGCAGCGGGGCCGCGGACCACCACACGGGCAGCGCGGTGCCGTCGGCCCGCAGGAGCACCGCCCGGTCGCCGCTGACACGCTTGCCCTGAGCGACGTCCTGGAGGACCGGCCTCTGCTCGCGCAGCCCGCCGGTGTTGCCGCCGTGCGGGTTGAGCGCGGTGTGGGCGTCGACCCCGATCAGCGTGCCCGGCTCGTATCCGAGCAGCAGTTCGGCCCATGGGTTGCAGGCGATCACCAACCCGTCGCCGTCCACGGCGTACACGCCGGCGCCGGCGGCCTCGAGCAGGCCGGACATCAGCGCCCTGCTCCCCCGCGGGATGGCGAGGGCGTCTGTTTCACGGTGACATTCCACCCGCCGCATGTGCCCCATGCTTGCCCTCCGGCAAACATCGGGTCCTGCCGCCGACCATATCCTGCGGCATCAGCCGGCAGCCCTGTCGCGAAAGCGACGTCGGGGAGCGCGCCGATCTGACCGCTCATCGGAGTGAGCCGGCGTGAAGAGACGCCCGCCACGACGGGCGGACGTCGCGAAGGCGACCTGGACGACGCGGTCACATCACGGTGTTCAGCGGCCCCGGCATGTTGGCTTCAGGTACCGCGAGTTGAGGGTGCAGACGCCGAAATGGTCCACAACAACACGGGATCGGACAGATCTTGACTTCCTCCCCCTCGTAAACGAGGGGGATTCCTACGGCTCGCGCCGTGGGGGTTTCTGCTTCATAGCCGACTGCCCCGTCCGGGAGGACT
>NZ_JBEXCW010000183.1:0-7022 GCF_040605435.1 Streptomyces sp. NPDC005574 | reverse complement strand
CGCCGAGTACGAGGCACTCCACGCAGCAACCCCAGCACCAGAAACCGTCCTGGAAACCAGCTAACCCACCGTCCACCAAACCCGGGGCTTGACAGTGTGTCGGTGTCATTCCTGGCTGGCCAGTTGATCGTTACTTCGGGCGATGGCGGGCCGCTCGGCGGAGAGGTCCAGTGTCGTCGACAGCGCGAAGTACAGGATCGCGGCCACGGTCAGGCCGACCGCGAAGGCGATGTCCACGCCGGACAGGGCGTCTGCTCCGGGGCCGGACCAGAAGGTCAGGGAAAAGAAAGGGACTTCCGCGGCCAGTCCCAGGGTGTAAGCGACCAGTCCGCGCCACGCCCAACTGCCGTAGATTCCGGCCGGGGTGAACAGGTCGAGAATCGCGTAGCGGCCTCGGCGGACCAGGAAGAAGTCGACCAGGTTGACCGCACTCCAGGGCACAATCAGATAGAGCAGGAGGAGCAGGATGTTACTCAGGGTGGTCTGTACGGAAGAGTTCAGCAGACTCAGTGTGATCGAGGCGCAGATCACGGCCACCAGCGTGCTCACGGCCACCCGCACCCGGCGGGTCGGCTGTAGCGGTTTGACGGAGTCGAGGGCTGCGATGGTGCTCAGGGCGGCGCTGTAGGTCTCGAATCCGACGGTGGCGGTGAGGATACCGACGGACAGGAGGGCCAGCGCGCTGCCGAAGCCGCCGGTGATCAGGTTGCCGGCGTCGCGGATGCCGACGATGGGGTCGGCCGCGGCAAGGCGGGTGGCCGTCCAGGCACCGAGGGCCATCAGCCAGATCGATGACCCACATGTCCCAAGGACGACCCAGGTCAACAGCCGCCAGGCGCTGGTACGGGACGGCAGATACCTGGTGTAGTCGGAAACAGACGGGGCGTATGTCAGGGTGTAGCTGGTACTGACAGTGAACTGCACCATGAACGCCACCCAGGTGAAACCCTCCGGGGGCGACGGGCTGGTGTTGAGGTTCCCGATGATGATCTCGGCGGACAAGACGAGCCACAGCGGCAGCGAGGCCACGAAAAGCACACGGAAGATCCAATGGAGCCAGTCGTGGCCGAACACGGCGAGCAGCAGGCCGATGAGGCTGGCGATTAGGGCGATCAGCGTGGTGTTCCAGCCGAAGATCTGTTTCAGGCCCTGGGCGATGATGAGCACGGTGAGGACGAAGAAACCGCCGAAGGTCAGCACGCTGACCAGCATGGGAGTGATCGCGCCGCGATAGCCGAACTGCGGTCGTGATTGGACCATCTGGGGCAGCCCGAGGCGCGGCCCCTGGGCCGCGTGGAAGGCCATCAGCACAGTCCCGAGGAGCAGGCCTACCGCGCCAGCCAGCACGGTCCAGCCCATGGACAGGCTCAGGGACGGGCCGATCAGTCCCAGGGCCAGGGTGAAGGGGTGGAGGTTGAGGACGAACCAGAACGGCCCCTGCTGCCAGGCGTGTCCATGCCGTTCCCGTTCGGGAATGTAATCGATCGAATGGATCTCGATCTGAGGGACTCGGCCCGCCCCCGCGGAACGATCCCCGGACTCTTTCGCGGTCATGGCATCCCTCATTCTTCACAGATCGCGGAGAGAGGACTGAGCCGCCCTCGAGACAACAGGGGTCGGGACTCGACGCCTTCGCCAATAACGCGTGAGTCGGCGTTCAGGGCCCAGTCCGGCCAATCAACACCGAGCCGGACGGTTACCTGCCGAGAACGGCTGTCCATGGCGCGATTCTCGCGGGAGCCGGCAAGGACCGCGCGCCGAGGCCATCATCGTCCGGGTCAGCCCACCGGACAGCCACAGGTGGCCTGGAGCAGCCCAGCGGCTTAGCGTGAAGACCAGGCGCGAACACACCGGTCCGCACCGAGAGGCACCCCTGACGGAGGCAAAAAAGATGTCAGAGCGTACCGACCACGCCGCACAGTTCCTCGACGCCTACAACAACCGCGACTGGGACACCATGAAAGGCCTGTGCGCCGAAAACGTCACCTACTACGACAACGCCCTGGGCGCGGGCGGAGCCCGCCGGGACGACCTGATCAACTTCTGGAAGGCCTGGACCGAAGCCCTCTCGGACGAGCGGGTCTTCGACATCGACTACATAGAAGACGAGGCCAAGGGCATCGTCATCACTCCGCTCACCTTCCAGGGCACCCATGACGGCGACGACTACCTGCCCGGCCTCAAGGCCAACGGCAAGGAGTCCGCCATCCGCTGCTGCACCATCTGGCGCTTCGACGCCGACAACAAGATCACCAGCCACGAGTACTTCTGGGACCTCTGCGCCCCCCTCGTGGAACTGGGACACCTCCCGCAGCCGTTCCTGCGGGAGAACTTGAAGCAAGCGACACAGATCCCCCCGAAGGTCGGCGCCCACTACTGATTCCTCCCGATGACGCCGTACAGTCGGGGGTAGAGACCCGCTGTTGGCGGACACTCGAAATGGGCATGTTCATGTCACTGAAGATGAACATGTGGGCGATGAAAACTGCCCTGCCGGACGGGTTCCGGCAGGGCAGTACCCCATGTTCCCTTCGGGTGCGCCTTGCCGACCCTGGTGGCTAATTCCCTCAGGCTGCGAGGGTGAGGTTGAGCCGGGCGAGGTGGCTGGTGCGGGTTCGGTCGAGTGGATGACCGTTCCACCAGGCGTTGAGGCGGATCGGCGATGTCGTCGTGGCCGTCGCCGGGGTGGTGGTCGGCGAGGGTGTCGCGGAGTCCGCGCGGACCCGGATGCGCGGAATGGTGCCGTGTGTGGCCTGACCGGTTACTTGTAGAGAGGGCGTGCCGTGAGCTGCGGTGACACGCTCTGGCTGTCATCCTGGGAGGTCAGACAGCCCCGGGCCGGACCCGGGCCGGAACACGGCGTGAGGACACCGCCAAGCGGAGGCCACCATGCTGATCAGTCACAGCTCCGACGGCGACATGCTGCAGGTAACCCTGCACCGCCATCTCGACATCGCTACCCGAGCCGCGGCCGTCCAGGAGATCGAGGCCCTCATCCACGCCCACCGGCCCCGCTGGGTGACCCTCAGCGTCCCCGACGGGGAACCGGCACCTGCCACTCTCAGCACCGCCCTCCGCCTCCACCGCATGTGCCAGAACCTGGGTATCGCGCTGGACCTGACCGGAGCGTCCGCGGCGATGCAACGCCCGTTCCATACGAACACCGCGTAGGGCGCCGTCCTCACCTACGGCGTGTTCTTACGGCATCCGCATCCGGAACACGGCTGCGGATGCGAGTGGGACGACACCTGGCGCATGGTCTGGGCGCCGGCCACCGAACCCGGCGCTGTACCGATCACCGCCCTGCGGCACCCCGCCGCTCGGGTGACCGCAGCCGGCATCCCCAACCCTGACGAAGGCACGCCCGCGGCTTGGGCCGCCTGATCCTCAGCACTCCGAAGGCCCGTGTTCCCTGCGACCCACCGCAGGGAACACGGGCCTTTTTGCGTTCCCGGCCCCCGTAGCGACTCGCCAGGACGGGCGACAGCACGGGCGTTTCCCAAATTTGGGAAACGACGGACCGCTACGCTGCCTCCCGCACGTGCAGGTCAACGCGATGCCTCTCACCAGGGTGATTTGCCTGGGGAGCGCCTGAGCAGCGACGATCCGGCGCGGAAGTGATCGCATAGGTGGAGGTTGGCGTGGACGCAGTCGCGAACTACTCGGAGAAGGGAGGCGTCGGGAAGACGAGCAACTCCGCGGGCATGGTGGCCGAAGCCGCCGAACGCGGGCTGAACGTCCTCGCCGTCGACCTCGATCCCCGGGCCACGCTCACCGAGGAACTCGGAGTCAAGGACCCGCGCTTCACGCTCAACGACCTCCTCTACATCGACCCCGAAGCCGACACGCCTCCCGGGGATCCAGCCGAACTGATCCACGACGCGATCGTGCGGGCTGGCGAGGGATGGCCGTCCAACGTCTGGGTGCTCCCCTCGGAACGGCCCCTCGGTCGCCGCGAGACCGACTCCACCATGTTCGAGGCACGGCTGCGCCGGGCCCTGGAGGGGCTGGATGGAGAAATCGACCTTGCGGTGATGGACGTCCCGCCACGAGCGGGCGGCAAGCTCGCCACCTGCGCGCTGATCGCAGCCAAGAAGGTGCTCATCCCCGCCACACTCACCGCCGACGGCCGACTCGGAGCCGAGCAAGCGCTTCGCACCATCCGGTTCGTCAGCGCCCCTGGCAGCGGGATGAACGAGAACCTGGAAATCGCCGGGGTGGTGAGGAGCATCCTGCCGAAGAAGGACGACATGCGCGCCGTCAACCACTTCGTCAACGGGCAGCTCGTGGAAACCTTCGGCGACAAGGTGCTCGATCACCTCACAGCCGATGAGGGGCATTACCCGGGGATCGTCAGCTACTCCGTACGAGAGGAGTGCCGGGTGGCCTGCACGCCAATCACCTCCGCTCCCGGCCGCGAGGCCAAGAAGCTCCGTGGCTGGTACGGCCAGCTCCTGGACCACCTAGTGACACAGAAGGGCGCCTGATGGCTTCCAAACTGCTTCAGAAGGCCGCAGCCGCCGCGCCCCCTGCAAAAGCTGGACGGGGCGGCCTCCAGAAAGCCGCAGACCGAGCCGACCCGGCCGACACGGCTGTTGCTCTCGTGCCGCTCCCGCGCGCTGCTCACGAGGGCACCGCGGCCGAACGCCTGGCTGTGCTCGAAGGCATCATCGGCAAGGCTCAGGACAACGCGGAACTCACCGTGCGACAGGCGAAGGACAGGTTCAGCCGCGAGGCCGGCCCCGCCCTGGCGCTCATCCACGACGATGAACTCTGGCGGCCGGAGTACGAGAGCTTCGTCGACTACGTGAAGCGGCGGTGGGACTACTCCTCCACCCACGGCTACCTCCTGGTCGCCACGGCCAAGGTGCAGAAGGCACTCCCGGAAGGAGCGAGCGCCAACACCGGACACGTCCAAGTCCTCGCCCCAGTGCTCGGCACAACGGCCTGGAAGCCGTCAGTGAAGCCTGGGGGAAGTCCGACAAGAAGAACGGACAGCCCACCGCAGCGGCTCTCAAGGCGGCAGTCGACACGGCAACCCGAAGAAGGCCATCCAGGGCGAGGTGCTCAGCAGCACCAACCACCCGGCCACCACACCGAGCGCGCTGGGACAGCTGGAGAACGCCGTGGCCCTCGCCAAGAAGCACCTGACGCGAGGACTGGTGAAAAAGGCGTTCGAGGAAAACCCGGAGGAGACCCGCCGTCTTGCGGAGGAGATCGCTTCCTGGGCGTCCACAGTGACGAAGGCCGCCCCCCAGTAGCGGCACTGATATCCCAGGGCCAGTTTCCCAAATTTGGGAAACTGGCCCTGCTGTGTGGTCGGCGCGCAGTATTCGCACGACCGGGGTCAGGTCTCGTAGAGGGCGCGCATCGCGGCGTAGAACTCCTGGGGGCGGGCGGCCTCGCAGCTGTCGCAGTGGTACCGGTGGAAGTCGGTGCGGGCCGGGTGGTCCTGTTGGGCGGAGCGGCCGCTGCTGCGGAACTCGGGTCGCATCGGTCGCGAGCACAGCGGGCACGGGTCGGCGTAGATCAGTTCGTTCAACATGCGGCGGACTGTGCACACGTCGGCGGCTTACCGTCTCGGGCTGCCGGGACGGCCCGCCTGGCGGGCGCTGCGGTAAAGACTTGGTGATGGCCTCCCGCCCGGCGGGAAGGACCCCGGATCGCCCTTTTGCGCAGGTCATGACCGGTGTTCCATGGCCCGGTGATCAGTAAATCGGCGCTCCGTCCGGGTGACGGAGTGCGCTACCTCTTCCGCGGCGTGATGGTCGGTGACGGCTACCGCCCCGCAGGCACGGCGCTGCGCGACGCCCAGGACGGGGCCGGTGTCCCGCCCGGGATCTGGCGGGGCCGGGGTCTGGAGGCGGTCGGCCTCACGGCCGGGGACGTGGTGAGCGAGCGGCAGGCCGAACTGCTCCTGGGGGAAGGCCGGCACCCGGACGCCGATCGGATCGAGCGCGAGCGCCTGGAGGCGGGCGACGATCCGGCGAAGGCCCGGCGGGCGAGTGTGCTGGGCAGCCCATCGAGCACAACCGGTCGCCGAAGACGGAGAAGGCCAAGGAACGCGTTCCCTGGCTGGGCATGGACCTGGTGTTCCGGCCGCCGCCGACGGCGCACATCGCGTGGGCGCTGCTGGGTGACGAGGAACGCCGGGTGTTGGAGCTGTGCCAGGACATTGCCGTGGACAAGACGCTGAAGTGGCTGGGGGAGTCGGTCGCGCAGATCCGGTCGGGGAGCGGCGGCAAGCACCGCAAGCCGATCCGGGACGGCGGGCTGATCGTCGCGGTGTTCCGGCACTACGAGTCCAGAGCTGAGGAGTCGAAGCCGCTGCTGCACGATCATGCGGTGGTGTCGATCCGCGCCCGCCGGCCGGACGCCAAGGGCACGTGGGGCAACCTGTCGGCGGACACGCTGCTGTCGCACATCGTTGTCGCCGACACCCTGTACCTCCTGTTCTTCATGGAAGAGGTGTCCGCCCGCCTCGGGTGGGCGTGGGAGCCGCGCGAGGTGACACCCGGCCGCCGTCCCGTCATGGAGATCGCGGGCATAGATCAGCGGCTCATCGGCTGGCAGTCCACGCGCCGTCAGCAGATCGAGGAAGCGCTGTTCGTCCTCACAGCCGAGTACGTGGAAGAGCACGGGCACGCGCCGGGGGAGCGGGCCGCCTACGGGCTGGCCTGCCGGGCCGCCGACCGGACGCGCCCGCCCAAGCGCAAGGACATGCGGCCGCTGTCCGAGCTGCGCGAGAGCTGGCGGGAGTCGGCCATCGCCGCGTTCGGCGCCGACGTCATCGACCGGCTGGCGCAGCGGGCGCGGGCGGCGGCCGCGGCGGTGTGGGCGCGGGTGCGGCCGGTCGTCGACGTCGCCCTGGCGGCCGTCGACGTCGTCGCCGTGGTGTACGTGATGCGCGGGGCGTTCAAGCGCCACCTGTCAAGCCCCGGGTTTGGTGGACGGTGGGTTAGCTGGTTTCCAGGACGGTTTCTGGTGCTGGGGTTGCTGCGTGGAGTGCCTCGTACTCGGCG
>NZ_JBEXCW010000182.1:0-7097 GCF_040605435.1 Streptomyces sp. NPDC005574 | reverse complement strand
CCGCACCCGACATCCCGCCCCTCCCCGAGGCCGCGTAACATCACAGACCGGAACCTCCCTCGTCGAGCCTTTTACACCGCTCCGAGGACGCCACCTCACCCCAGGTCATCATCACTAGGGTATGAGGGTCGTGCCACTAGGAGTTTCTGGGCTTTCGCACCAGGTGCAACCGCCTGACCTGCATCGATGCCTCGCCGAACCCCCGAGAACCCCACTCAACTGTGGAACGCAGGCGTGTCCGGCCACCTCAGCCGTCGTTGCACAGAACGAACGTCGCGCATCCGTTCCATGTCTCCCCAGGGCTGCGCGACGGCCGGGACCCCGACTATCCGCTGCCCGGGTTAGGGTTCTCGGCCGTAGCCCGGTCCCGACCGCATGCGCCCGGTTTCAGCATCCAACGGGGCCGGGTACCGAGGAGGGGCTAGCTGCGATGGTGCCGTTTACGGCAATGGCCGTTCGGATCCGCTAGTGGCCGCGTTTCGCTCTGGTGTGGTGGCGGGTGGTGTCGCGGCCAGGATGTTGCGTACGACCAGCTTGTCCAGGCCGGTATATCGGGCGATGCGCGGAATGGAGTAGCCGGCTTTACGGGCGGCGACGATGGTCCTGCCCAGGTCCCGGCGGGCCTCTGAGACGGCTTGTTGTGCTGCGGCCAGCGTGGTCGCAGCAGTCTGCAGGTTGTTCTCGTGTGAGGGTTCTTGCTCTGGGGTGGGTCGGGGGATCATCAGAACGGGGCCTCATTGGCGGCAGGTGCGTCATCGGCTGGGACGTCGGGTCGGACCGTGCTCGCGGTGGTCCACGGATCGTCCGGCGCGCTCTCGCGCGGGGGAGCGGCACGCGGAGTGCGGCTGATGGTGACGGTCGCGAACGTCATCGAGGCTCCGACGTCGTCGACGTCCAGAACCATGCGGGAGCGCCGCTCGCCCTCGGGAGTCTCCCACCGGTCGGTTCGCAGGCGTCCCGCCACCACCAGCCGAGCGCCCTTGGACGCCGACTCCGCCACATTCTCCGCGAGCTGACGCCACGCGGTGCAGTCCAGGAAGGTCGACTCTCCATCGCGCGAGCTGTTCGTCTCTCGGTCGAAGACCCGTGGCGTGGACGCCACCGTGAACCGGGCGACGGGCACCCCCGCCGGCGTGAAACGCAACTCCGGGTCATCCACAAGGTTCCCGATCACCGTCAACGGCATCTCATTCCTCACACCGTCAGGCTAACGGCCTCCCAGCACTCTTCGAGGCCCCTCTACCGCCTGCCGCATCTTCCCCCTCTGGACAGAGCTGCGGTGCCTCGTTCGCCGGCCGGTCTCCCCCATCAGCCGCGTGCCCTGAGCATTCTTCGCTCTGCGCCATCACACGGCCGGAGAAGGACACTCCCGGGACTATTAGCCCCAGCCTGGCAGGATCGGCGGTAGGTCGCCCGTGCCCCGGGCCGGACGCTTCGGCAACCGGGCTTCGCCGTCATCCCCGTCCCAACGGCGTGCGTACTGATCGGGAAGGCTTCCCCAGCCCCAGTACGGAACCGGGTTGTCCGGCACTTCGCCGAGTTCCTCGAGGGGATCGATCCGCTGGCCGCCGACGGTGCAGATGTGGGCCCAGTCGTCGCCCATGTCGAAGACATACGCGAACTGCTCGCCAGGCTGCAGCCTGCTGAGCTTGGTGGAGGAACCGTCCAGCGTGCCGTCAGGGGCCTCCCCACCCCACCACTCCAAGGGGCTGACCTTGGTGACGCCGTCCGACAACGTGAAAAGGTGCAGATGGGCCAGATCCCAGCGGCCGAAAGCATGATTGACAGCTGCCGCCAGCTGCGTAAAGGAATGAGTGCGCGCTGCGGCGAAGATCCTGCCGGGCCGCGGCCACAGATCCGCACCGTGTCCGGAGACCAACTCCACCCGGACAGACAGCCACGTACGCGCCACGATCGCAGCTCCCTCATCCGCCCGTCTAGTACTGAGAACTCAGGGTACTGAAGGCGACTGCCGCCTGGGTAATGTTGGCAGCCGTGCTGACCGTTCTCGCCCGTGGCCTGCTGGCGTCGAGCAACGCCCGACGACCGACCAGGCTCGGTAGACGAGAGCACGTTGACGTTGCGGACGAGGCAGAAGGTAGCGAGTGACCGGGGACCGGCGAAAAGACGACGACGGTACAGCGCCGATCATGGTCACACTGCCGGGCGGTCAGGAAGTCAGGGCACGGCTTCATGCCCGGCGCCGGACGAACAACGGCTGGCAGTACCAGGTAGGAGTCCTCATATGGCAGGACACCGCCGATGCCGCTATGGAGCCGGTCGAACACCGGGCCTGGGTGAGCCCGGCACACGCGCACCCCATCCCCGGCGTCTCGTACCAGCACGTGCCGACCCAGGACGCGATCGGGACCGGCAAGATCCCGTCGCGGAGAAGTCAGCCCGCCTGGACACTCCAGTACCTGCCTCACCGCCCAGGGCACCCGGGCGCCACGCTCATCCACGTCATCGGCTGCACGCCCAGCAACCAGACGCTGGACCGGGAGCAGGCTCTGGCAGCGTTCAGCCAGCCCCGCGCAGCGGCATGCAGAGAATGCGCGGCAGCCGGTTCCCTCGCCGACAGCACCGGATCCCCCAGCCAAGCGACAGAGCCACTGCCGTATCCGCACGGTCCGGACCAAGAAAAGTCCGGGCAGGACGCAGACGCCGGCAGCATCGATCAGACTGACGTGCCGCGTTTCGGGTCGGAGTCTGCAGGCGTTCGCAAAGTCGAGTGAAGGGCTTGCGGGGAAGATCTACCCGGCCTTGATCAGAACAGTTCCAGGCCCTGGCTGCTGGTGTCTGCGATGACCGGCCTGGACTGGGCCGGCAGGCCGTCGAGACGGTCGGGGCCCGCAGCGGCGGCAACGTCGGGGGCGATCTCGCTCAGCCAGGTCCCAAACCGCCTTGCCGCTTCACGGTAGGGAACGCGAGCCAGGACACGGTGCTCGCCCGAAGGACAGAGGTCGACGGCGACGGTGAAAAGGCAGGAATGGGGCGCATGGTGGCTGCCGGTCCAGGACACCCGTAACGCACCACAGGGCTTGCGTCCGCGAGAGCCGCGGGGGGCGGGGTGGGTGGGGCGCAGCGGCCGGCAGGCTGTGTGGGCGGTCCAGGCGGCGAGGTGGGGCAGTGGCAGGGTGGTGCGGGCGCGGCAGCCGGAGCAGCGGTGCCAGTGGCGTAGCCAGGTGGCGGGGTGGGTGTCGAAGAGGCGCCGGTAGTGGCCGGCCACGCGGATGTCGTTGCTGTAGAGGTGGTCGGGGCGTTCTTGTGTATTGCAGGACTGGCATACGGGAGCACGGACGTAGCCGTGCTCGTGGCAGTGATCAAGAACGGCTGCTGGTGCGCTACCACAGACGGCGCAAGCCCACTCGGCTACCTTGCGGGCGATGCCGGGCTTCCTGCTGAGGACCGCATACACGTGGTCTTTCAGCTCCCCGTTGTAGGGGCGCAATGGGGAAGTTGGGCCTGCGCTCCTCTCGCAGCCGCCAGGGGTTCGCTCCTGGCGGTCCGGAGAGGGCGATTCGCTAGTGACTGGCCTTTCCTGACCGGCTCCAGCGGAGTGCAGCCACTGCCTTTCCGCATGCTCAGCCGAGTCCAGCAATCTGACCACGGTGCGCGGCAGCCACCACGTCCGCGCTATGCGCCCGCCGCTTCGTTCCACGCACAGCGACCGCCAGTCGATCCCCGCCAGGTGAGACAATCGGCCGCGCTCATGCCGTGCACCCAGTCCGCAATCGCCCGGCTCCAGCAGCTCCCGGATGATCCGCTCACGCCAGTACAGCAGCACCCCCTCACTGCGCTCGCGCTTCGGCCCACCGCCAAACGGACCGATACGGACCAGATCCTGACGGTCCATCTCGATAGCGTTCAACTCCGCTGCCGCCCGGCGTACCTCAGCCTCAGCAACGCACCACCGGCCGGCGCTCGTCCTCTCGGTAACCACCACACGACCACCGAGCAGGACATACCCCGACCCGGGGGCGGCAGGAAAGCCGGTAAACGCGGCAGACACCGTCGGCACAGCACTGCCAACCGTCAACTCAGCCCACAGAGCGTCCGCAACGCCCCCAGTGACCAGCCCACCCCCACCTGGAACAACACGCTCTGACATACCGCCAGGCTAGCGGCCCGCGCCAGCATCCTGCCCCGCCTTGATCCACACGGCCAAACAAGCAACGTGACCTCACCAAATGGGGCTCTGCATCGTTGCCGGGGAAAGGTAGCCGCTGTGCGATAAGAACGCCCAGCTCCGGATTACGGTCCACTCCCATGCCGTCGTCGACCAGGCCATCGGCGTCCTCCTGGCCGTCGGAAAACTGACCCCCGACCAGGGCTGGACCATCCTGCGCGAGGTCTCGCAACGCAGCAACATCAAACTCCGGCGCGCCTCGGAACTGCTCATCGACTGGGCCCACACCGGCACCCTGTGCACTGACGTCCGCATCGAACCGGAACGCCAACTCGCCCCGTAAGCCCGCACATCCCGCCGCGGCGTACTCACCCGGGTGCCGTTCTGTCATCGCGGCCATGATCATCACAGGGCACGCTGGAGAAGGTGGCAGCCCGGTGGTATGTCCCTCCCGAACTCCGAGTACCGGGCCGCTCCCGTTCGACGCGATTCTCACGCGGGCAACGGACGCGGCGGGGTACACGGGCACGCCAGAACAGGGTGCGAAGCGTCGCGAAAAGCCGAAAACCCCAGTCGAGGGGGGTCATTCCCGAGTGTTAACAGCAACTCGGACCCGGAGGGGGTTCTCGGTGACCACCAGATAGGTCACGCCCACAGCCTATCGCCGCTGAGTGATCCGACCGGCCGCTCACACTCGCGTGCTCCGCTCACCTGACCGGGTCTGATGGTCCGGGCCCATGGTGGGAGGCGGCGGCCCCGCGTCGCATCCACCCCTCGCGAACCGGGCCGCCCTCTGCAGTCCGCGGAGCGCAGCAGCGGTGAACAAAGGTGTGCCCGGCCTTGGAGCCTGCTACTGAGTGACTGGTTCCGAGGCAGCCGGGCGCAGTAAAGTGATCTCGCTTCACCTGCAGGCAGCACGGGTTCGGTACGCACTTACGGGGCGCGTGTCGTCTGCTCCCGGGTTGGAATCTCGCGGTCTTCGGGCCGGGGGTGAAGCGTCAGGGAGTGTGGCGGAACGGGCAGACGCGCCGGATTCAAGTCCCGGTGCCCTTTGGGCGTGAGGGTTCGACTCCCTCCACTCCTACCAAGACTTCGGCAAGGCGGCGGAACCGGGGGCGGTCGCCCCGACGAGGGAACGAGAAGGCGACCGCCGCCCGGGCCTGCTCCTGCCGACTCCTGTGACAACAGCAGCAGAGCGCCGCTTCTCTGTCAGTGTGCCCACGGGAAGAGAAGCGACTCACTCATTGTGCATGACAAGTCGCTGGAAGTGACAGCTTCTCGGTCGTCCGCGTGCTCGAGTCGCCCCTGGCGAGGGATCGGGCCCGCTCTGTCTGGCCGACGTTGACCATGACGTCGTAGCGTCACAGACAGGCCGTTGCCCGCACTCACCACGCTCCCCGTTACGGCACCGCGTCATGGTCCACGGACGACAGAGTTGACTGTGTTGTCCGTGCCTGGTCACTCTGCCGGACCCGGTAGGCGGCCTGACGGCAGCGGGCGCTGCAGTAGCGGGTGTTGGAGCGGCGTCGGGCGCCTGCCCAGAGCACGGTGTGGCAGGCGGGTGCCTGGCAGGTCTGGCGGGCGAGGAGGTCGTCCTGCTCGCGTGTGCTGGCGTGCAGGTAGTCGGCTGCGGTGGCGCCGATGGTGGCGCTCATCAAGTTCCAGGCGCGTTCACGCCTCACGCGCAGCCGGTAGGCGCCGGCCACACAGTTCGGGCCGCAGTACCGGCGCCGTGGCGAAGCGTTCTTCGAAAGCGGTCGGCGGCAGCGCTTAAACGCACACCGCCGCCGCTTCGCCTTGGTGTCCCCCGGCATTCCCGGCACCCCCCGACCCCAGCATGCCGCAGGCCCTGTCAGGGGCGCCCGGCGACGCCCGGACCGATCGATATTGATCACGGGGGCGGCCGTACCGTTCCCGGCCGAGCCTCCTTCCGGTCCGCGGTGAGGCGAAAGCACCACCACATACGGCGGCCCCAACCCGGACTATCCGTTCCCGCCCTACGGCACGGTCGTACAGATCAGGGCCCTGCTGGTCTTCCGCGCCGCCTACCGAGGCGGCATATAAGGCCCGGGGCACGTCGTGTCCCGCGGCGGCCGGTGTCGTTGCACAGGGCGCTGTCACCCGTTCCGGTACCTGGCCCGGACCCCGAACGGTGAGGCGACAGCCCCGGAGTCGCGCCCCTGCACAAACGCGACCCCACACGGTGGCCCGGTCGCGTATTGCGGCTCTGCGGGACCAGGCCACCATCGTCTCCTCAGGCACCGGCGCCTGTCAGCGGTCGTACCTGTTCGAGGGATTGACGGGATCGATCAACCAGGTCTTGGGTGAAGACTCGCGCATGAGCAAGGGGGCGCCGTATGAACGAGATCCTGCGCATCCAGGACCTGCCACCGTGTTCCCGCTGCGGCGGCGATCTCGTCGTCACCACAGCAGGGATGCCGCAGACGGACGAAGCCGGGCAGCCCATCACGCTGGAGCTGTGCAAGAGCTGCGACGCGGCCAAGCCCGCCGCCGCCGCGCTCCTCGCCTACTTCACCGAAGGCGGCGGCCACGACATCAGCCGGTCCGCGGAGGGTGCCCGGCTGCTGATGGAGTGGACGAAGGAAGGCATGGCCGACCACGGCTGGTCCTGGGTCGAAACGCCCAGACCGAGCCCGAACTAGCCGCCCACCCGCGCTCCCAGCAGACACAGGTTCCACGACGTCCGGCCGGGCAGGACGCCGTGACCAGTCACCTCAGCCGTCGTTGCTCAGGACATCGCGCATCCGTTCCATGTCTCCCAACCGTGAGGATGCGCGAGCGGCCGGGAACTCAACTATCCGCTGCCCGGGTTAGGGTTCTCGGCCGTAGCCCGGTCCCGACCGCGCTCTGGACGGAACCTGTCAACGTGATCAAGGCAGGTAGGTCGTTCTATCGCTGTGCCGGGATCGTTTGGTCGTCGGGCTGGGGTTGGTCGGGCTTGTTGATC
>NZ_JBEXCW010000181.1:0-7388 GCF_040605435.1 Streptomyces sp. NPDC005574 | reverse complement strand
GACATCGCGCTGGGCTACAAGCAGCTCCTCGAAGTCGAGCGCGGATGGCGCGACATGAAGCAGATCCTCGATCTCCGCCCGATCTACCACCGCCTCGAGGACCGCATCCGCGCCCACGTCCTGCTCTGCTGGCTCGCCCTGCTACTGATCCGCGTCGCCGAGACCTCCACCGGATCGACCTGGAACCGTCTGCGCACCGAGCTCCAACGCCAGCACGCCGTCACCTACAACGGCCCGGCCGGCACCTTCCGCCAGACCACCGACCTCACCAAGCCCCAGCGCGACATCTTCACCGCCCTGAACGTCACCCCGCCCAAGAAGATCATCGATCTGACCGCAGGCCGCTGACCAGGCACTATCCACCCGCCTAGTGACACGCCACCTCAGCGTGCTCACAGGCATTTCCGCAGATCAACCCGCATTTTCGTGCCCTAGTCGGCACCACTAACTGTGGAACTCAGGTCCACACCACCAGACCGCGGCCCCCGGCCACCATGACCGGAGCCTCTCCCCCACGTTCGGGTGATCTCGCGCCGGCCGCGAACTTCTGCGGGCCCCTCGTACGTCTGGCAGGTAGTCAAGATCCCGAGGAAAGGCCGATGACGTGCACGGCACCACGCAAGCGGAGTGCACCGGTGCACTCCGTACAGATGGAATGGCTCTGATCTACGTCAGCGCGAGCAGCACTCGGACGGTCGAGCAGGTGCAAGAGCTGCTGTCCGGCCACTACGAAGTCTCCGTGCGCCGCGAGCCGCGGCAAACCCAGGACGGGCTGGTGGAGATGGAGCTCTACGCACTCACCACCATGCCGCCGGCTGCTGGCCACGAGGACCTGCCCACGGCGTGAGCGCTTAGCTCGTTCCCGTCCCCACGGCCCCCAGCCCGACCAGGAAACCTGCCGGACCCGCCCCGGCACCCCGGGTAGCGTCGAGAAGGAAACATCCACGCTGCTCGGCCACGAACCTGCCGACGTTGCCTCCTCCAGCGAGGACAACCTCCTGACGGAGGTCATGCGCGCGCTCCCGCCATGGCGGCCCGGGCCCGCGCGGCGCCCGCCACGTACGGATCCTCGCCGATACAGCCTGCAGCAGCCGGCAGGACAGCTCCCGCCTGGTTGCTGGGTCCCCGGGCGGTGTCTGCGGCGGGCGGAGTGCGGCGCAGCTGGGCGCGAACGCTGTCGACCCGCTGAATGTAGGGATCGGACGCACGCTCCTCGCGGAGACGAACAGGCCTGGCCCGCAGGGCTCCCAGTCGCGTACGCAGCAGGTACTCCGCCGTCCGCCACCGGGCACTCCGGCTGGCCTCCCGCGCCGCCTCCTCTGCATCAGCGCGGGTATCGAACAGATGCCGGCGCCGCATCTGAGCGGCATACGCCGACTCCGCCTCCACACGCGCCTCATCCGTCCACGCCAGATGACCGAGCGCCCGCCGACGAACCTGCGCGAGGGCCAATTCCGCGGCGAGCTTGCCCATCAGGGACACCGTCTCCTCGAACGCGCCCTCGGCCCGGCCCCGCTGAGCACTCTCCTCGACCTCGGCCCGCACCTGGGTCTCGGTCTCACTCGCGACCAGCACCCTGCGCTCCGCATCGAGGTCGTGTGCCCACGTGGCGACCGCAATCTCGGCCGCCTCCCCGACCGATTCCTCCACCAGGCGGCTGTTGGCGCAGGTCCCGCACAGTCCCGCAGCCCGCTCACGCCCACAGCCTTCGCACGGCCGCTCCCTTCGCGCCGCCTCAGCCGCCTCCAACTCGACCCGCCGCGCAGCCTGAGCCGCCTCACGAGCCAGCCGCACCTCGGCATCCTGCTCATGCTGAGCCGCCCTGAGCCAGCCCTGCCGCTGCCACTCCTGATGCAAGGCCTCCTCGAACGCCGCCCGCGGCAACCGGTCGGACACGGATACTCCCAGACGGGCAGCCACATGGGCCGCTGCCCGCTGGCGCAGCGCCCGCCGGTCCACGTGCAGCATTCCGCAAGCCTCGCAGTCGCCCCCGGTGTCCATCCGACGCCCGTCATCACAGCGCGAATCCGGACACGCAGACCGCCGCGGCAACGCCCACCTGATCAGCCAGCCCGCCGGATCCACCACCAGCTTCTCCCCCTGATCGGTCATCCGGCGGCGCAGCCGGCGGTTGAGGATCCGCTCCGCATCGACGCCCGGACCGAACACGCCCCGAAGGGCCTCTAGTTCCGCCCGCACCGCCTGCTCAACCCGCCAGCGAGTGCCCATTCGGTCCAGTCGGCCCCAGATCATCTCGACCGGCCGCAGAATGCCAGCAAGCCCCTTAGGGACCGTGGCCCACACCGGCGGAGGGCCACCCGAAACCGAACGCCAGGCGTCCAACACACCACTGGCCGCCGCTGGAGCTACCTGCCCCCGAGACGAGGACTGATCCGGCTTTTCCCCGCGAAGCGGGCTTCGTCCAGCGCCACGGTCTGCCGATTCAGTCCCTCCGGGAGCTTGTCCCGGGGAGCTCCCCTCGCGCATGCACGCGCGCTCCGGGAGATCACCTCCGCCCCTAACGGCTTCGCCGGAAAAACCACAATGGTCCGCAGGGGAAGGAAGTAGCTCAGCCCCAGGAGCGTGGTCGGCGTGAAGGTGCGCAGTTTCAGACACGTCATCAGGAAGCAAAACCGGTGCCTGACCTGCGAGTTCAGTAGTGTCAGGGCCGAGGAAACCCCCGTGTGCAGTTGCCTCCTCGACAAAAGGCTCCAGACGAAGGTCCTCGAAGGACCCCTGCCTCCAACCATCACCCTCCAGCGGGAACGCCCCCCCCGCCTCCTCGTTGACGCAGTGCTCACACACCGACGCCGCCCCGGACGACGGCGAAGTGGACGCCGGCTCACACGAGCCTTCAGCCGACGGCGCCCCCTCGTAGCGTGACGCAGCCACCGAGCGATGGGCAGCAGCGATAGCGGGCACCCGCAGGCGCTCCGCCGCCCCGGCCGTCAGAGCAACGAGCTCCGCCTCCTCAAGGCGCCTCAACACGGTCGCTGCTCCCGGCACCTCACAACCCAACATCCGAGCCAGAGTGACCACCGCCCGGCCATACTTCTTCAGCCGCTGCGCCAGGCGCCCACCCGTGAGAGCGACCCGGCCATCCGGCCGCGCGTCAAGCGCCAACACCAACAGCGCGAGACGGTCCGTCGCCGCTCCCCGAGCCCGCCGCGCAGCCAGCAGCCCAGGCGGCGTCTTGCTCGCCTCGCCCCACCCGGGGGCAAACAAGCCCTCGACGAACCGCAGCAGCGTCGCCAACTGGGGCTTCTGCAGGTGGAAGGGCGAGCCCGTCGTACCCCGTGCCTCCCACAGCGGCATCACCCGGAAGTACGGCACAAGCGGCTCGTCCTGCTCCTCGATCTCGACCGGCGCGATCAGGCCTGCCTCGCGGAGAGCCGGCAGCACCTCGTGATCGATTGTGGACTTGTGAACTCCGAGCCATCGCCCGAGCTCCCGCGCAGTGATCGCCACACGGCATGTCCGGTGAGCCGCCTTCGCCAGGAAGACCACCGCGCCCAGGCGGACGACGTCCTTCTGGCCAGCAAGCCGCGGATGAGCCAGCAGGGCTTGGACCGCAGCACGCAGCGGCACCCGCATGTCGGGCCCGAGCTCCAGCGGATGACCTGGGGTCCCCTTAGGGACGGGGCCCGCCCACGGCGGGACTTTGGAACGACGGCCAGCGGACGAAGGTCGACGTTGAGCCGCAGATGGTCTACTTTTGGACGTTTTGGGCTGATGCCGGTATCCTGTTTCAGACATCACTGAGCCAGCCCTCGTACGGGTAGCTATGATCTGCTCCAGTCAAGGAAGTAAGAAGGCGCACTTCACCGGCGCTCGGCTCCCGGATGCGTAGGGGATCAGCTGAGCGCTCGACGTTGCTTAGTTAGGAATGTGGCGGGTGGCTATCAACTCCTTGATGGTTAAAAGGCCTAGGACCGCAGATCCCAGGCTCTGACAACGCGACGGGCCCGGGACCGCAGATCCCGGGCCGTGGCATCTCCGTTTGTTCGAGACGACCATCGCGTTGGTGGACTGAGTGGGCGGCGTTGCATCTAAGAGGCCGCCTTGGCTGAAGACCCGCGCCTCCGGCGGGGTCCGAGCTTGTCTATGGCATCAGGCAGTTCGGCCACCCAAAAGCCGATGGGGATGCGGAATGCGGCTCGGCCGTTGAGGTACTGCAGGTCAAAGGCTGCGCGGTCCGCAGGAGTGGTCACGAGGTGCACCGAGTCCTCAAGCACCCACAGCGCGGTTTCGGACGTGGTGGCGTGGTCGGTAGCAGCTTGCCGAGCCGCCTCTACTGCGGAGGCTTGCCAGAGCTCAAGGGCTTGGCGGGCGCTGCGAGGCCGGCGGGTTCCCGGCCACACGATCTGAGAGACGAAGGCGTAGACCCGGAGAGCAACGACGTCCTCTTCAAAGTGAGGCTCGTTGATAACCCCCTGATCCCGAGCCTTCCACGCCCATGACTCGCTCAGGCCTGCGGCGGTGGCCACTGAGCTAGTGCTGAGGTGAGGACCTGTCAGCGACATTTGCTGGCTCCGAAACACTGTGGATCGAGTGTGGCTCAAACCATATCGCACCGGATCTTGAAAAGTCCTCGCGTCACTAGATGTTGGCGTGTCGCTTGGCGCTCCTTTCGTGAGGGTTGAACTGGGAAGTTCCGCTTTGGGTGAGCATCTCTATCCCTCAGTTGTCTAGTGATACTGGAGTAGAGGGCGCGAGGGTGAGGCTGTTGAACAGAGCGGAAGCAGGATGCGTTGATCGCAACATCGTTCGTTTGAGCGTTGCAGAGCAAGTAACCGGAGAAGTTGCAGAGATCGTTGCAGGCAAGCACCAACGAAAGCCCCAGCCCATCGTGCAGGGCTGGGGCCTTCGTTGGGACGGGTGCTACTTCGATCCGCGGGTCGGGAGGGCGAGCGCTCCCCCCGCATCGAGCCCGTCCAGGAGCTTCTGGAGAGCAGCCGAGACGAACGCAGCGCCACGGCGGGACGCGTCTACCTCATCCATGGTGACCTTCAAGTTCGAGGCAATGTCGTATGCAGTGACACCGACGCGGTAGGTCGACGGCCGCGTGGTCTCGTTGTCGAACACGCGTTCATCGTCGTAGGCGTCTGCGATCTTGATCATCGCGTCGACATCCTCGGGTGCTGATCTGAGTGCGGCATCTACGTAGTGGCCAATCGCGAGCTTGAGCCCCGTAGATCGGCGATCGGCGTTCATGCGCTGCTTGAGGGCAGCGAGGGTGTCGGGATAGATGCGGAACCCCCAGCCCTGCCACAACTTCGAGTTCAGGCGCGCGTCCTTGAAGCTGTCGAGGAGCGCCGAATGAGCAGCATGCTGACGTCGGCGGGCACCCTTGGCCGACTTTCCGTCGGCACCGCTGGCGACGTCAGATGCGCTTTGATCCGGCTCCGTTGACGCATGGTCAGCCTGCTCTGCAGCCGCACCTTCTGCCCTGCCCGAGGAGTCCTCTGACCGGTCTCGCTCAGCTGGCGACCTTGCCGGTTCCGCTGGATGGTGCTCAGCCACGCGTTCGTGCTCATGCGGGGCACCGTCGGTGATCTCCTCGAGTGCTGGCTCGACGGCGTGAGCTGCCTCAAGGAGAGGCCGCGCCTCGTCCCTCCGTGGCTCATCAACAGGGTTGGCCTCTGGCACAGCATGCTGGGAAGCGGCGACATCGCTCTCATCCGTGGAGCGCTCGATTGTTGCCTGTGCCGGGAGGGATGGTGAGGGCCCGGCAGTTGCAGCTACAGAGGGAGCGGTTTGCTGCGTCTCTGCCGGGGAGGGCGATGTGGGAAGTGGTGCCGGTTCGCCAGCGGGAGGAGTCTCCTCAGGCGATGTCGACACCGGTCCCCCGCCGCCGATGAACGAGCGCCCTGCTACGTCATCCGCACCTGCGATGAGACCCTGCACAAGTCCTGGGTTGAAGTGTGAGGGCGGTGTCCGACGCGAGCTCTTGCTCCGAGCTCCCGTGCCCGCACCCTTCCTTGTGCCGCTGGAGCCACTGCTCTGGCTGTCCTTGCTATTGGAAGGACTCATCCGACAACCTCGGCGTCCTCGACTGCCTCAATCCGCTCCGGGAGCTCCCACTTCTCAGAGGGATGAGCCGTACGCGAGAGAACCTGTTGCATGAGCTCAGCGTAGATCTTGCCAGGGGCGTGGCTGGCGTAGCGGATGACCGCTGGTACTCCGAAGGCGAACGAGTCGCTGATCCGGTTGTCGGTACGGACGTCCCGCTGGAAGGGCATCAGGTCAGCGTCAAGCGTGCCATTCCTGATATTGATCTCTTGCGCCTTCCACTTGGACGGAGGATTGGAGCGGTTGAGGACGACCCCGAGGTACTGAGGCTCGCACTCGCCGTTCGTTCGCTCGCGTACGTAGCGGACCGTGCCTCGCGTTGCAGCAGCACCCTTCAGAGCCGGGTACTCCGGGATGCAGACAGTGATCACGTAGTCGGCCGCGGCGAGAGCAGTTGCTGACAACGACGAGACAGCCGGCGGAGTGTCGATCACAACGAAGTCGAATTGATCTGAGAGCTCGAGGAGCATGCGTCGCAGGATCGGTGTGGACTGGAACCCCTTCTTGTGGATCAAGTCCTGCGCGGCGGTCATTGTCGACTCTTCGCTGGCGAGCAGATGGATCGATCCTTGCCCGCCGAACTCCTGGAGAAGCTCGCTTCTGTCGAACCAGATCCCGTCCAGCGGCAGCCGCATTCCCTGCAAGCGGGCCTGGAGAGCCCAGCCGAGGGAGCGAGCCAGTTGCTCCTCGCCGATGAGGTTGACGCCCAAGGCCGCGCCGGCTTGCGACTGCGGGTCGAGATCGACTACGAGGACGCGGCCTCCAGCCAGAGCGAGTGAGCCAGCGAAGTTGACGGTGGAGCTTGTCTTGCCTACCCCTCCCTTCTGGGTCGCGAAAGCAAAAACCTTCATCGCTCAGACACCTCTCCCCTGCTTCTTAGGTGGCTGTCACCAGAGCAAGTGGCCGCTGGCTGACTCGCCAGCGGGCACCGATTTGGGGTAATTCGCTAGCTGTGAGGCGTCTGCCCCCAGCTCGTGACCTCAAGATGCTCTAGTGACACCGGATATTCGCGCCTGACGATAACAGGGCTATGGGTTCTTCGTTCGAGGACTCGCCATCGAAACGTGCGAGCTGCGCGCGATGGGCCGCGCAAAGTACCAATGTGAATGGAACTGACGTACGAAGGAACGCGAGAGAGCGTCGCGGCTTATTTCATCGACGCATGGTCACAGAGCTTTCTGGCTAGGTGAGTTGAGCCTTGGATCAGGCGGCGCTGCCCTGTGAACCGCCCCGGCGTGTCCGGGGACTCAGTTTGTTGGATGAGCGGCCCGGGCGGGGTCGCGGTGGTGATCGTAGTGGGCCTGTTCGGCCTCGGT
>NZ_JBEXCW010000180.1:0-7425 GCF_040605435.1 Streptomyces sp. NPDC005574 | reverse complement strand
CCCGGCACCGCGTGCGGTGCCGGGGCGACTGAACGGGTATGGTCGCTCCCGCGTCAGCCGACGACCTTCTTGAGGGCGTCGCCGAGCGCGTCGGCCTCGTCAGGGGTCAGCTCGACGACGAGCCGACCGCCGCCTTCGAGCGGAACGCGCATGACAATGCCCCGCCCCTCCTTTGTCACCTCGAGCGGGCCATCGCCCGTTCGCGGCTTCATGGCCGCCATGCTCGTTCCCCTTCCTGAAACCAGCTCATCGTCAAAGCCGACGGCCCTGGAGGGCACGCGCAGCCCGACGAGGGACACGCGACACCGGCATCGAACACATTGCTTCCAGGCCATTATCCCGCATCTCAGGACCCGATGACCAACATCAGTCGGCATCGCTTGGGCAACGCGCGCGAGCAAAACCACTCAATTCGGCGATGTGACTGCGATACTGCGCCGCCGCACGGACTTCCGCGCACCGGAAATCCGCCGGAATTCTTTGACGCAGGTCACACGTGCGGCCCGGTCCTCCCCCGGTGATCTCCGCCATGCTGTCCTTCGGACCACACCAGGACGTACCGACGGGTACGTCCGAGCCGCGACACCGGAGGGGTTACACCATGGCCGACACCGTGCTCTACGAGGTCAGTGACGGGCTCGCGACGATCGTGCTGAACCGCCCCGAGGCGATGAACGCGCTGGACATCGCCACCAAGGTCGTCCTGCGGGAGGCGGTGGAGTCCGCGGCGGCCGACGACGCCGTACGGGCGGTGCTGCTGACGGCGGCCGGGGAGCGCGCGTTCTGCGTGGGGCAGGACCTCAAGGAGCACATCGGGCTGCTGGCCGCCGACCGGGAGACCGGCTCCGGGCACACCATGACGACGGTGCGCGAGCACTACAACCCGATCGTGCGGGCGCTGACGGGCATGGCCAAGCCGGTGGTGGCGGGGGTGAACGGGGTCGCGGCCGGAGCCGGTCTCGGCTTCGCGCTGGCCGCCGACTTCCGGGTGGTGGCGGACACGGCGGCCTTCAACACCTCGTTCGCGGGTGTGGCGCTGACCGCCGACTCGGGGGTGTCCTGGACGCTGCCGCGGGTCGTGGGCCCCGGGCGCGCCGCCGACCTGCTGCTCTTCCCGCGCAGCATCACGGCCCGTGAGGCGTACGACCTCGGCATCGCGAACCGTCTCGTGCCGGCGGCCGACCTGCGCGCCGAGGCCGAGAAGGTGGCGCGGGCGCTGGCCGGCGGGCCGACGGTGGCGTACGCGGCGATCAAGGAGGCGGTGGCCCACGGGCTGACGCACTCCCTGGCGGAGACCCTGGAGAAGGAGGACGAGCTCCAGACCAGGGCGGGCGCCTCCGAGGACCACACGATCGCGGTCCGCGCGTTCGTGAACAAGGAGAAGCCGAAGTACCTGGGGCGGTGAGCGCCGGCCGGGCCGCTCAGGTCCGGCGGGCCACGCAGTCCGCCAGGTGGTCGTCGACCAGACCGCACGCCTGCATCAGCGCGTACGCCGTGGTGGGGCCGACGAAGCGCAGGCCCCGCTTCTTGAGGGCCTTCGACAGGGCGGTCGATTCCGGGGTGATCGCCGGGACGTCCCCGAGGGCCTTGGGGGCCGGTCCCGCGGCGGGCGCGTGGGACCAGATCAGCTCGTCCAGCTCGCCCGGCGACCAGTCGGCCAGCACGCGCGCGTTGGCGAGGGTCGCGTCGACCTTGGCGCGGTTGCGGATGATGCCGGGGTCGGCGAGGAGCCGTTCCCGGTCGCCGTCGGTGAAGGTGGCGACGGAGGCGATCCGGAAGTCGGCGAAGGCGGCGCGGAAGCCGGGGCGGCGGCGCAGGATCGTGATCCAGGACAGGCCGGACTGGAAGGCCTCCAGGCTGAGCCGTTCGAACAGCGCGTCGTCGCCGTGGACCGGACGCCCCCATTCCTCGTCGTGGTAGGCGACGTACTCCGCGGCGGACAGGGCCCAGGGGCAGCGCAGCGCGCCGTCGGGGCCGGCGAGGGCGGTGCCGTCGCTCACTGCCCGTCCTCCGGGGCGTGCCACTGCCCGTGGTCGCGGGCGGGCTTCTCCATGGAGACGTGGGCGGGGGCCTGGGCGCCGGCCAGCGCGGACTCCAGGTCGGCGATCCGGGCGTCCCGCTCGGCGAGTTCGGCGCCGAGGCGGCCGAGGGCGTCGTCGACGTCGGCCATGCGGTAGCCGCGGGCGGCGAGCGGGAAGCGCAGGCTGTCCACGTCCTCGCGGTTCACCGGGCGGTCGGGGGGCAGCGGGTCCTGCAGCCGCTCGGGGGCGGCCTCCGGCAGCGGACCGTCACCCTCGCCGCCGCCGACCACGGCGAGCGTCACCGCGGCGACCACCACGGCGAGCGCGACGACCAGGAACAAGAACATAACCATCGCTGGGTCCCCTCGAATGTGTCAGGGTCCGATCGTGCCATGCGAGTCTGGCAGTCAGGGCCGAAGAGGGCCGAAGACCAGCAGGTACCAGGAGAGGTCACAGGGAATGCTCAGGCTGGGCAGGCGCGTGTTCGAGGCGCACGAGCCGGTGGTCATGGCGATCGTGAACCGGACCCCGGACTCCTTCTACGACCGGGGAGCCACCTTCCTCGACGAGCCCGCCCTCGCGCGCGTGGAGCAGGCGGTGGCGGAGGGCGCGGCGATCATCGACATCGGCGGCGTCAAGGCCGGGCCGGGCGAGGAGGTGACGGCCGAGGAGGAGGGGCGGCGGACCGTCGGGTTCGTCGCGGAGGTGCGGCGCCGCTTCCCCGAGGTCGTGATCAGCGTGGACACCTGGCGGCACGAGGTCGGCGAGGCCGTGTGCGAGGCGGGCGCCGACCTGCTGAACGACGCGTGGGGCGGGGTCGACCCGCGGCTCGCGGAGGTCGCCGCGCGGTACGGGGTGGGCCTGGTCTGCACGCACGCGGGCGGCGCCGAGCCGCGGACCCGGCCGCACCGGGTGGCGTACGACGACGTGATGGCCGACATCCTCCGGGTGACCGTGGGGCTGGCCGAGCGGGCGGTGTCGCTGGGGGTGCCGAGGGAGTCGGTGCTGATCGATCCGGGGCACGACTTCGGCAAGAGCACCCGGCACAGCCTGGAGGCGACCCGGCGGCTGGCGGAGATGGTGGCGACGGGGTGGCCGGTGCTGGTGTCCCTGTCGAACAAGGACTTCGTCGGGGAGACGCTGGACAAGCCGGTGAAGGAGCGGGTGATCGGCACGCTGGCGACGACGGCGGTGTCCGCGTGGCTCGGGGCGCAGGTGTACCGCGTGCACGAGGTGGCGGAGACCCGTCAGGTGCTGGACATGGTGGCGTCCATCGCGGGCCACCGGCCCCCGGCGGTGGCCCGCCGGGGACTGGCGTAGCACTCCGGCAGGCGCGAGCCGGCCCACCGCTCCGGCCCTCCGCTCCGGTGAGGGCGCGGCGGGAAGACGCTGCCGCCCCGCCGCCCGTCACCCGTCACCCGGGGGCCGTGTTCCGGGTCCCGTCGCGTTCAGCCGTCGGCCGGAGCCGTCAGCGTCCCGCCTCCTTCGACATCAGGGCCACCGCCTCGTCGACGTCGTCCGTGACGTGGAAGAGCATCAGGTCCTTCTCCGCGGCCTTGCCCTGGGCGACCAGCGTGTTCTTCAGCCAGTCGACGAGTCCGCCCCAGTACGCGCTGCCGAACAGGACGATGGGGAAGCGGGTGACCTTCTGGGTCTGGACCAGGGTGAGGGCCTCGAAGAGCTCGTCGAGCGTGCCCAGCCCGCCGGGCAGGACCACGAAGCCCTGGGCGTACTTCACGAACATCATCTTCCGCACGAAGAAGTAGCGGAAGTTGAGGCCGATGTCGACGTACTGGTTCAGCCCCTGCTCGAAGGGCAGCTCGATGCCGAGGCCGACCGAGGTGCCCTTGGCCTCGCAGGCACCCTTGTTGGCGGCCTCCATCGCGCCGGGCCCGCCGCCGGTGATCACCGCGAAGCCGGCTTCGACCAAACCGCGGCCCAGCCGTACGCCCGCCTCGTACTCGGGCGAGTCCGCGGGGGTCCGCGCCGAGCCGAACACGCTGATGGCGGCGGGGAGTTCGGCGAGCGTACCGAAGCCCTCGATGAACTCCGACTGGATGCGCAGCACGCGCCAGGGGTCGGTGTGGACCCAGTCCGACGGGCCGCCGGCGTCCAGCAGCCGCTGGTCGGTCGTACTGGCCTGCACCTGATCCCGCCGTCGGAGAACCGGTCCCAGGCGCTGCTCCTCCGGCGGCTGCTTCTTCCCCTCGGGGTTCCCGGTAGCCATGTGCGCTCCCTCCGATCGCAGGTCTTTCCACCTCAGCGTAGATCTACGCGGGTTACGTGCGGGGGACGTCGGCATGTCCGCCGTGCAGCGCCGTACGGACGCGGCCGCCCCGTCCTGTCGTCGTCAGGACGTCAGCCAGTGCCGCAGGCGTTCCTCCGCCTCGGGAATCAGTGAGGCCCGCACCCGCTCGTCGACGCGGTGGGCCAGCAGGGGTGCGCCGGGGCCGTAGTTGACGGCGGGCACGCCCAGGGCGCTGAAGCGGGCGACGTCGGTCCAGCCGAACT
The DNA here is from genome assembly GCF_040605435.1 of Streptomyces sp. NPDC005574. Classification (NCBI taxonomy): domain Bacteria; kingdom Bacillati; phylum Actinomycetota; class Actinomycetes; order Kitasatosporales; family Streptomycetaceae; genus Streptomyces; species Streptomyces sp. NPDC005574. The sequence continues at coordinate 2,893 of NZ_JBEXCW010000180.1, read as the reverse complement.
TGGGGCGGGCCTCGCCGCCGACGGCCGCCATGAAGGCCGCCGCGGCCGGGTGGTTCAGGCCGGGGCGGGCGCCGCCGCTGTGGTCGTCGACGACGAAGTCGTCCACCCCGCAGTCCGCGAAGTACTCCCGGACGAACGCCTCGGCGTCCTGCGGACTGCGGTCGGGCGCGTAGCGGAAGTTGACGACGAGGGTGCAGGAGTCGGGGATGACGTTGTTGGCCACGCCGCCCTCGACGCGGACGGCGTTGAGGCCCTCGTGGAACCGGAGTCCGTCCACGACCGGTGTGCGCGGCTCGTAGGCGGCGAGCTTCGCCAGGGCGGGGGCCGCCGCGTGGATCGCGTTGGAGCCCATCCACGCGCGCGCGGAGTGCGCCCGCTGTCCGGTGAACGTCAGGAACATCCGCAGCGTGCCCTGGCAGCCGCCCTCGACCTGACCGTCCGTCGGTTCGAGCAGGACCGCGAAGTCGCCCTCCAGCCACTGCGGATGGGCTTCGGCGACGTGCCTGAGGCCGTTGAGGTGCGCGGCGACCTCCTCGTTGTCGTAGAAGACGAAGGTCAGGTCGCGGTTGGGGGCCGGGACGGTGGCCGCGAGGCGGAGCTGGACCGCCACCCCGGACTTCATGTCGCAGGTGCCGCAGCCCCAGAGCACGCCGTCCTCGTCCAGCCTCGACGGCACGTTGTCCGCGATCGGCACCGTGTCGATGTGCCCGGCGAGGATCACGCGCTCGGCGCGGCCCAGGTGGGTGCGGGCCACGACGTTGTTGCCGTGGCGGTCGACGCTCAGGTGGGGAAGTCCGCGCAGCGCGGTCTCGATGGCGTCCGCGAGCGGCTTCTCGGCGCCGCTCTCCGAGGGGAAGTCGACGAGCCGCGCGGTCAGCCCCGCGGCGTCCAGCGTGAGGTCAAGCGGGGTATCGGCCATGCCGTCGACCCTAGTGCCCCGGCGGTCGGCCCCCGCTTCCCACCCGGCTCGGGCGGCACAGGGGCCTCCAGTACCTTGTACGCGTGCCAGAGCCGTCCCCCACCTCCCGCCAGCGCCGCCGCGGTCGTCTTCTCCGCCTCGGCGCGGCCTTCGTGGTCCTGCTGTCCGTCGCCGGTTACCTCGTGGTGCAGTACGTCACCGGGGGTGCGGGCGGGCCCGGCTGCAGGGTCGTCTCGGGCGACGGGACGGCGGCGTACGACTTCACGCCGGAGCAGGCGGTGAACGCGGCGACGATAGCGGCGGTCGGCACCGGCCGCGGCATGCCCGACCGGGCCGTGACCATCGCGCTGGCGACCGCGCTCCAGGAGTCCGGGCTGCGCAACATCCGCCACGGCGACCGGGACTCGCTCGGCCTGTTCCAGCAGCGGCCCTCGCAGGGCTGGGGCACGGCGAAGGAGATCATGGAGCCGACGTACGCGGCGGGTGTCTTCTACGAGCACCTGGCGAAGGTGCCCGGCTACACCGGGCTGCCGCTCACCGTCGCCGCCCAGCGCGTGCAGCGCAGCGGCTATCCGTCGGCGTATGCGAAGCACGAACCGGACGCCGTGCTGCTGTCCGCCGCGCTCACCGGGACCTCGCCGGCCACGCTGACCTGTGACGGGCGCCAGAGGGCCGCCGTGGCCGCGGGTCCGGACGGGGTGCGGTCCGCGCTGGTCCGGGACTTCGGGCGCGACGTGCTGGATCCGGTGGGCGCGGAGGTGGGCAGCACGAAGGCGTCGCCGTCGCCGACGGCGAGCACGTCCGGGGGCGGCGGACGGACGGTGACCCTGCCGGTGACCGCTGACGCGAAGGGTTCCAGGGGGTCCGGCGAGCGCCGCGGCGTCCGGCAGCGGGGCTGGCAGCTGGCGCACTGGGCGGTGGCCAACGCCTCCGCGCTGCACATCGAGCGCGTCGCGTACGCCGGGCGGGAGTGGACCGCCGGGAACACCGACAGCCGGTGGCGTACGAGCGGGACGCGCGGCGCCGGCGGGACCGGGACGGACGCGGTACGGATCTTGACCGCGCAGTAGTGCGAGCGATCACCCGCAGGGGTCACGCCGGCGGCCCCGGGAAACGCCGTGAGCGGGTTTGGCCGCCCTCCTTCCGGCGACGGTCGAATCCCTTGCGGACAAAGGGGCCCACGGGGTCGACACCCTTTCGGGACGGGCACTCTTTGCCCGTTTTTATCCACAGCCGATAATGCGACGCATTACCAACTCTTTACGTCGGGCCGCCGCAACCTTCGTGGGCTTCGAGCGGTAGTCACTGCGTCCGAGCCCGGACGATCAACCGCCGGCCGCTCCACAGCCGGACGGCCGGACAGCGGTCGACGTGCGGGCACGGACCGACAGTTCACTTTCCTCCCGTCGAAGGAGCACCATGTCCCTCCCCCTGACCCGTCGGATCGCCCGTGCCGCGCTGCTCGTCGCTGCGGGAGCGGCCGCCGGGGTCGGTGCGGCCGGCTCCGCCAGTGCGGCCCCCGAGCTCCCGGCCGCTCCGAACCTCGGCGCGCTGACCGCCCTGGACGGGGCGAACGTCGGCAACACCGTGGACGGTGCGGCCGACAAGGTCTCCGGGCTCGCCGGTGACACCGGAGGCAAGGCCGTCAAGAAGGCCCTGCCGACCGCCGCGAAGACCGGTGCCAAGGTCGCGAAGAAGGCGGCGCCGGTCGCGCAGAAGGCCGCCGGTGAGGCGACGGGGTCCGCCGGGAAGCTCCTCGGCGACACCACGAAGACCGCCACCAAGGGCGGCCTGCCGACGGGCTCCCTCACCAAGGGCGGTCTGCCGACGAGCTCCCTGCCCACGCGGGGCCTCCAGCTCGGCGGCTGACGGCCTCCGCGTCAGTTTCGGACAGTGACTGGAGAGACTCGGGTGACAGAACTCCTCCGTCTACGAGGAGGGTTGCGACGTCGAGGCTGGTCGCTGCGGCGATGG
>NZ_JBEXCW010000179.1:0-7445 GCF_040605435.1 Streptomyces sp. NPDC005574 | reverse complement strand
ATGGTGGTGGCGTCGCTGCCGGCGGCCGCCGTAGCCGCCGCCGCGGGCTTCGAGTGGCCGCCCGCGGCCGAGGTGGCCAGGGCGGTGCCCCCGCCTGCCGCGATGAGGGCGGCGGCGACAGCGGCGATACCGACGCTCCGCCTGCGCCGGGTGCGCCGCACGATCTGCTGCGCGTCGAAGGCGGGGGTCTCGGCGGAGTTCGCGAATCGGTTCATGGAGTTCATCAGTTCCTCTTCGAAGGGTGTGCAGCCGGAAGGCCCTGTATCGCCGTAGGGGGTCATCGGATTCCTTCCGTGTGCTGCCGTGGTGGCAGGCCGGAGTGGGCGGGGTAGTGACTTCTGAGCTTTGCGATCCCGCGGGCGAGCTGGGAACGCACCGTGCTGGCCGAGATGTGCAGGTCTTCCGCGATCTCGGTGTCAGAGAGATCGTGGAAGTACCGCAGGACCACAACCGTGCGCATCCGCATGGGCAGTTGCTGTAAAGCACGGACCAACTGGTCCCGGTTGTCGACCTGTCCGTACTCGTCCCCCGGCGCGGCCCTGTCGTCGCCCTCCGCGCCGGAGGTCGTGGCCAGACGGCGGAACCTGCGCCAGCGGTCGTTGGCCAGGTTCACCATGATCCGCCGTACGTAGGCGTCCGGAGCGTCCTTCCCGGCGATGACGCGCCACTTGCGGCAGGCCCGCTCCAGGGTCTCCTGGACCAGGTCCTCCGCTGCCTCGCGGTCACCCGTGAGGACGAGGGCGCCCCGGAACAACGCGGCCGACCTCGCGGCGACGAAAGCCTCAAAGTCCATCTCCACACGCTCCTGCCTTCCTGTCACCCCTCCTCGACGCGAACACCGCCCCATCTGCTGCACGACCGTACTGAGACCTGGGTCACAGACACCGCCGTGGCCATACCGACGAAGGCGAGGACGTACCGCCTGAGAATGCGAGACGGACCATTTCCCGGCCTGCACAGGCACCGTCTGCTCCCTCATCCGCTGCCGCAGGCTCGACAGCGCTGTGTGCGCTGATTCGATGGCGTCCAGCGAAGTGCCCTCACCCTGGTCACAGTGGCAGAACCCCAGCACCGGATCCGCGCCCTCTTCACCGCTTCGACGGTCACCGTCTACCAGGCGTACGGGCCGGAGATCGGCCTTCCCGCGGCCCGGGAGGGCCGCTTCCCTACGGCGTGGCAGCGGGACCGGACGACATGGATCACCAAGCCGCGTTCACAGACCCTGTCGTGGCAGGTCATCGAGCGTGTGAGGGCGCGGGCCTGCGAGCCGGCGCGCCCGCCGTTCGGGGGGACGTGTGGGACGGCGGAGCCGGGACCGAAGCCTGCGAAGGCCAGACCGATCACGAAGCCCGCCACCTCCTCCAACTGGCGGACCCGATCCAGCGTCCCCGGAGTCCGAGCCGGCGGCCGCCGTTCGGATCACCCAGGACAGCCTTTCAGGTGATTGCGGGACGCCTCAGGGGCCAGTCGGCCGTCGCAGGGGTACGACGTGTGCAGAGGACGAATGTCAGAACGCCGTTAGGAGCTTGGCGATGTACGCAGCAGTCCGGCGGTACGAAGGGGTGACCGATCCGGCCGAGGCCGCTCGTCGTGTGAACGAGGGGTTCGTGCCGCTCATGCGCCGGGTCTCCGGCTTCGTGGCCTACTACTGGATCGATGTCGGGGACGGAGTGATGGTCTCGACCAGCGTCTTCCAGGACCAGGCCGGCGCCGACGAATCGATCTCGAGGGCTGCGGACTTCGTGCGGGACAACCTTGCCTCACTGCTCCCCAACACTCCCCAGGTCATGGCCGGCGAGGTGGTGGCTTCCGCATGACAGAGTGCGGACCTGCCACATGAGATGGCTTCGAAGGCTGTACCGGCCCGCAGTACGCAGACGGTCGCCTCTCACAGCGCTGGTCCCGCGCGTGCGGAGCCCGCAGACAGGTCTGTGAACGCGACTTGACGTACGTCATCAACCCGCTTTCATGACCTCTTTCGTGGGCTGAAGAGGGTGGAGTTGCTTCGTTGATCGCTTCTCTGGGGTGCTCGTATCGACTGAGCAGGCGGGAGCCTGGTTCGAGAACCACGATGCCGCGTGGCGCGGCCACGACGGCTCGTTTGCCGGGAAGGAGCCTGGTGCTCCACAACGGTGATCCGACCCGTAGATGGTGCTCTCATCGACTTTCGGCGGACCACAGGGCAGCGGAGCAGATGTGTCCGCCGGAGAGGAGGAGCGACTGCCTGCCGATCTGGGTGGTGTCCACGTCGGCCGCTTGCATGTGATGGGCCTGCTCGAGCTGGGCATCGGTCATCAGGGAACCGTCTTCGGTGTTCCAGATGTGCTGACGAGAGTAGCCGCCGACTCCGACGGCGACCCGGATGTCACCTATGTGGCTGAAGGAGTTGAGGACGCGATGCCGCGTCTCGTCGTTCGTCACCGAGGCGGCCGTCGACCGCACCGCGTTCTACGGGTACGCGCCCATACGCGCACCTCCGCACCGAGTTCGAACGACGCCTCCAGACGCTTCAAGACGCCGGCGAGATCCCCGACCTTCGCGAGGCCCAAGTCACCCGGCTCAAGGCAGAGATCACCAAGCTCCGGGAACGGCTGGCCCAGTCAGAGCAGACGGTCGAAAAACTCACCGACTTCCGCGGCCAGGCCCTGGCCCGGCTCGCTGCCCAGCACGAGGCGATCGTCCGGCTCGGCGAAGCGACCGCCGGGGAATCCAAGGTCAGGCGCCTTCCAACGCCGCGAACCACCGCCATGGGCTCCTGCAGCTGATGCTTGCCTTGAACCGCGGCGACCCGCATCGCCGATCATCCGGCCGCTGGCTCGCCCGCACCGCTGCCGGATCCGGACTCCAGATATCGGCGCAGAGCCTCGGGTCCTCCCGGAACGAAGAGCCATTCATCAGCGACTTCAAGCAGTTCGTCCACTGTCATCCAGTCCTGGCAGGCGATCTCAACCGGGTCCGGCACCAGAGCCTCCGACACGACGGCCTCATGCACCCCGAACCAGACGGGGCTAATCCCTGCCCGGCAAAGGAACTTGAACAGGAACCGCACAGGCACACGAACGCCCAGCTCTTCAGCCAGCTCACGGAATGCCGCCTGCTCATACGACTCGCCCACGTTCACGGCGCCGCCGACCATCACGTCGTAGCAGCCCGGGAACCGGGACATCGTCTCGGCCCGTCGAAGCACCAAGATCCGCCCCTCGCGATCACGACAGATCGTCGTTGCAATGCGATGCGGCCAGTTCGCCCGCACCGCCTCATCTCGGTCGACGACTCCCAGCACGCGGTCATGCTCATCGACACGCTCAACCAGTTCACTCACGGAGGCACGGTCTCAGCTCCCGCTGACAACCCTGCCCGACGAGCACCCGAGGCAGGTGATCCGCACCACATGACATCCCGCGGAATGCAACCCGCTCGACGATCGGCGTCGCGAACGGTGCCTCGAAGAGCGACCTGCTTATTCGCCACACGAGGTCATCCGCATACGGTCTCTGCGGACACAAGGCACTTCTTCTTCACCGACGCCATCATGAACGGACTGCCCCCGCACATTGCCCAGGTCATCTGTGGTCACAAGAGCATCGACACCACGATCGGATACAAGGCGGTCTACCAGCCGAGACGATCGACGCCCACCGGGCGTTCATCACTCGCCGACGGGCCTCCCGCTCTGGCGAGGAGTACCGGATCCCGACGGAGGAGGAGTGGGACACCTTCCTCTCCCACTTCGAGAAGCGGAAGGTCCATCGGCACCTGCGCACGAGCCCTCGGATCCCCCTGCATCCATAAGCACCCTTGTGTCAGATGCTCACTCCTCCGGCCTGATCCAACCCGACGGTCACGGCTGACGGACATCCGCGACAACCTGATCGCCCGGATCGACGAGGCCGAGCGCGAGAGCTGGCTCGGGGAGATCGAAGGACTCCAGGTCAGTCTGGCTGGCGCTGAAGAAAAACTTGCTCAGATCGACCGACTCCCCACAAGCCGCGGCGGCGTCGATCTCGGCATCCCCACCATCACCGAAACCGGCTCCACCGCCCGGTAGCCCTTTCCAACCGGCGCCGAATAACGTCACCCGCCGCACGGACAGCATGGTGGCCACGTTCAGAGAGCCATGACTCCCAACCGTGGTCAGGAGGTGAAGGGGTGTGCTGCGACAATCAGAATATGACCCAGGAGATCCGGTTCGACGGCCGACGCCATGCTGAGCGTGGCGTGCTCGAAGTCGTCCCGTGCATCGACGGAGTGCCACTCACCGACTTGATCGACCAGTTCGAGACGGACGCTGGGATGCAGCCGGCTGGAGACGCCTACGGGGGCCTTATCCCGCAGTTCTTCCGGTTTAGCCCGATGGAGGACCATTTTCACGGGCGATTCAGCGGCGCGACGGGACCGAAGACGCCCGTGCTCGGCTGCGAATGCGGCGAGTGGGGGTGCTGGCCGTTGATGACCCGTATCACCGTGACACCTGACCACGTGACTTGGAACTCCTTCGAACAGCCTCACCGCACGACGCGTGACTACTCAGGGTTCGGCCCGTTCCAGTTCGACCGCCGTCAATACGATGACGCCGTGCAAGTCCTGAGTGCAGCGATCAGCTCTGACGACACGTGAGTACATCCCATCGGCTGAGCTTTGAAGAAGAGGTCATGTTCGACCACGTCATCGGATTACGCCCCGAGGAGGCCGCACGCTGGACCGCGTTGGTCGAGCAGTCCCGACCAGTCCTCGAGAGCGACGGGATGGCGGCTGTCCAGGCCTTCCTGGCCGAGCGCGGTCTGAGCACTATCCAGGCGATCGCGATCACGCGGGCGCTGCTTGGGAATGCGGAGACACCGCTTCGAGTCGCCATCGACATCGTGGCCACGAGTACGGCTCGGCAATAGCTTCAGAGAAGCCTGTGTCAGGTGCCCCATGCTCCGGCTGGACCTGGCCCAGGAGCCCAGACTGCTGGAGATCGAGGCCAACACCCGCCAGCGCCTGGGAGAGGCCCAGCAAATGCAGTGGCTCGGTGAGGTTGTCGGCGTGCAGGAGAGCCTGCGGCACATCGCCGACAAAAACAGCAGGGCGAGCGTTTGCGAGCCCAAGCCGATCAAGGCGAGGACGTCATTGCCCTGGGCTGACCTCGATGGCAGGACCCTGTTGCCTGATGCGGCGCTGATCGTCGTCCGACTCTGTCGGCAGGATGGGCCGGGGGCCTTCGTCGGGCAGCACCACCAGGCGTACGGCCATGTGCCGTGAGTGGGGCGGGTGGTCGCCGGGCTCGGTCACGTATTTGCGTAGCAGCGTCTGGTACTCCTCGACGAACGAGGCGACCTGTTCCTTCGTCATCCGCAGCCCGGCGCGTTGGATCTGATTCCAGCCGGCCGAGTTGTCGTATCCGGCGTATGCGCTCACGACCAGGTTCAGGTCGTGGGTCATCTTGAGCGCGCCGATCTTCACCGCCGCCTCGCGTTCGTCTGCCGTCAGCTCCAGGCCCGGTGGCGTGAAGATGTCCGTCATCAGCGACCTCCACCAGCGTTCCCGGCCGGCGGACCGCTCCTCGATCTCGGCGATCAGCTTGAGGTCGGCGAGCTTGCGCAAGTGGTAGCTGGTGGTGCCGGTGCTCTCGCCGAGCGCCTTGGCGACGCTGGTGGAGTTCGCTTCGCCGTGCTCTCCGAGGTAGCTCAGGATGTCGCGGCGCACCGGGTTGGACAGAGCCTTGTAGAAGGCTTTGAGGTCCTGGCCGGTGAGCACTCTCGTCTTGGGGCGCTCAACCATACCGGCCAGAGTACTGCAGAGACTCTCTGCAGTAACTGCAGAGAGTATTTGCAGAATATCTCTGCAATCACTACCTTGGTGTGGGAGGGCACCGGCGGGTGCCAGGACACATGGGGGTTGAGATGCGGGGAGACCTGGCCGGGAAGCTGTTGTTAGGCGCAGGGATGGCGCTGCTGCCATGGCTCGCGATGCTCTGGATAACAGTGCCGGACTCCTATCCGGCACAGCACTGGCGGGCCGCCTGGGTCGGGTTCGACATGCTGGAGATCGCCGGTCTGCTGACGTCAGCGGTACTGGTGCGGCGTAGTGACCACCGGGCCCCGCTGGCGTCGATCGCGACGGCTGTTTTGTTGCTCGTCGACGCCTGGTTCGACGTCATGACGGCCGGGCGCGACGTGATCTTCTCGCTGGCACTGGCCTGCATGCTGGAGCTGCCTCTGGCGGCGCTGTGCGCTGCTGTCGCGCTGCGACCGGCGGTGGTGGTTTCTGCTCGGACAGCCACAGCACAGCGGGCGGCCGTCCATGTCTGACCCGTTGGACGCCCGGACGCGGGACGAGATAGACGACCAGGTCGCGGAGGCATTCGATGCCTATCTGGCCGACCGGCTGGCCGAACCCGGGCCATTGCGCACATCACTTGCATGGAAGCGCAGCGCCGGGGTAGTGCTGGGCACGATCGGGCTGGGCGCCCTCGCCACGGCGCTGGCGCCGACCGGAGGCACCGTAGTCTGCTGGATCTGGGGTGCGATCGCAGTGATCGATCTCGCCTGGTTGCTGACTGCCCGTTGCCGTTGACTGCCCAAGGACCCGGCCCAGGCTTCACCCGGCGTCTCCGGTAAGTGCAGAGAAGCATCTTCGCCTCCTGCGACCAGGAGGCGTTCTTCAAAGCCACGTCCACGCATTCAACGTGCTGGGCGGCGTCCCTGCGGTGAGGTGCGCTATGACAACCTGCGGGCCGCAATCGCCCGGGTGCTGGGCCTGTCGCGAGCCAGGGTGGACAACGAGCGGTGGCCCACGTTCCGTTCGCACTACGGCATCGAAAGCATGTACTGCCGGCGTTGGACGTCCATCACCAGAAGTGCGCTGTTCGCCATGCTCGCCGTCCCTACTCCGTTAGGAACCATGGGCAAATCTGGTGGATCAAGCGAACCGAGGCGGAGATTTCGAGCGATTCTCGACAGCGTCGCCCCCCACAGCGCACCCATGACCGGTGTCGGTTCTCATCGACACTTTTCTTGCCCTGTGATCACCAAGTGCTGTCCAAACTCGGTGATCAGCGGTGCCGTCTGTCAGTTACGGAGCCACACTGTCGTGTCCCCGATGTTCAGCAGTTGCTCGAACCGCTCGGACGTCAGAGGTGCCTCCGTCAGTCCTGCCCCCGATGACACCAGGGCCATGGCACCCAGCTCATGCGCGCTTCCCGGAGTCCCGGACAATGATCGGCATGACGGCCCTCCACTCCAATCCGCTCTTCACCCGCCTCGCCGATGCCGAACGGATCCTCGTCGCAGGCGCGGGTGGCGGCTTCGACATCTACTCCGGTCTGCCGTTGGCACTCTCCCTTCTGCATCAGGGAAAGCAGGTACAGGTGGCGTCCGATCCGCGGTGTAAAAGACGACGAGCGTAGGTTTCGTACTGAACCGTCCAAAGTTCGTACGAAGGAGTCCCACGCTCGTGTCTTC
>NZ_JBEXCW010000178.1:0-7518 GCF_040605435.1 Streptomyces sp. NPDC005574 | reverse complement strand
GGCCGAGCTCGCCCCCATTCTGATCCGCCTTCAGGCGCGCCGGATCGTGCACCGCGACCTCAAACCGGCGAACATCCTGGTCCTCAGCGCGGCGGGCCGAAGGCTGTGGGCCGGAGTCAGCCCCGTGAGACTGCGGGTTCGGGCGCCGCAGCGGGCTCGGGCGCGCTTTCGCTGAGGCCGAACCGGCTGTGGAACCTGCGCAGGAAGCCGGGCGCGTACCAGGCCGAGCCGCCGAGCAGGCGCATCGCGGCCGGGACGAGGACACCGCGGATGGCGACGGCGTCGATGAGGATGGCCAGCCCGCTGCCCAGGCCGAACATCTGCATGAAGCTGAGCTTGGCCGTACCGAAGGCGAAGAAGCTCACCGCGAGCAGGCAGGCGGCGGCGGTGACGATGCGCCCGGTGTGCCCGAGGCCGTTGGTGACGGCGGACTCGGTGTCCTCGCCCTGGTCGTGGAGTTCCTTGATCCGGCTGGTGACGAACACCTCGTAGTCCATCGACAGACCGAAGACGATGCAGAACATCAGTACGGTCATCGACATCTCCATCGGCTGCGCCGTGAAGCCGAGCAGGGAGGAGAGATGACCCTCCTGGAAGATCCAGGTCATGATGCCGAGCGTCGCCACCAGGGTGATCGCGTTCAGGGCCAGGGCGCGCAGCGGCTGCACGATACTGCCGGTGAACAGGAAGAGCAGGATGAACGTGGTCAGGACGACCAGGCCGATGGCGAGCGGGATTTGGCCGCTGATGGAGTGCTTGGCGTCGACCAGGTCGGCGTCGATGCCGCCCACCAGCGGGTGGGTGCCGGGGGGCGGGGTGAGCGCCCGTACGTCGCCGACCAGGCTCTGTGCCGCGTCGGACTTCGGCGTCAAGGAGCTGACGACGCTGATCCGTTGGCCGTCCGGGCGGCTGAGGTTGGCGCTACCGGGACCGGCCGCCGATTCCTGCCCGCGGGTGTACGTGCCGGTGCTGGTCTCGACCCGTACCACGCCCTTGAGCTGGGACAGTTGATCGGCGTACTTACCCAACGGGGCTTCGTCCACGTTCTGGCCGGCGTTGTGGCCGATGACGATCTGGAGGGCGGCGTTGTCGTTGCCGTTGAAGTTGTTCTGGAGCGTCGCGGAGACCTGGCGGCTCTCGGCGTCCTTGGGCAGCACGCGTTCGTCCGGGGTGCCGAAGGTGATGCCGAGCAGCGGGCTCGCCGCCACCAGCAGGACCGCGAGGACGGGCAGCGCGGTGAGCGCGGGCCGCCGCATGACGGTACGCGCCAGCCGCGCCCATATGGAGACGCGCGTGGTGGCGTTCGCGGTTTTCGCCCAGGGCATCCGCCCCTTGTTGACCCGGTGCCCCAGGACGACGAGCAGCGGCGGCATGACGAACAGCGCGCTGACGGCCGCGATGGCGACGACGCCGACTCCGGCGAAGCCGAACGAGCGCAGGAAGTACTGCGGGAAGACGAGAAGCGCCGCGAGTGCGGCGGCCACGGTGGAGGCGGAGAACGCGACGGTGCGGCCGGCGGTGTGCACCGTCTGGCGGACGGCGTCCTCCACGCTCGCGCCGGTCGTGAGCTGTTCCCTGAACCGGCTGATCATCAACAGGCCGTAGTCGATGCCCAGTCCCAGGCCGAGGGCCGTGGTGAGGTTGGTCGCCGTGTTCGAGACGCTGGTGACGTCGGCGAGCAGGGACAGTTCGGCGAACGAGCCCAGGATGGCGATGACGGCGATGGCCAGCGGCAGCAGCGCGGCGACCACGCTGCCGAAGACGAAGAGCAGCAGTATGAGGGTCAGCGGGATCGCGATCAGCTCGGCCAGTTCAAGATCCTCGACCACCTGCGTCGACATGTCGTTGCCGACGGCGGCCACCCCGCCGGCCCGTACCGTGAGGGCTTTGTTGTACGTGCCGTCGTAGTCGTCGAGCAGGTTCGTGGCGTTCTTCTGCTGCTGGGTCGGGTCGCCCTTGACGTGGGCGAGGACCATGGCCTCGCGGCCGTCCTTGGACAGGAGTTGGGCGCTGCCCGTGTCCCAGTACGAGACGACGTTCGCGAGCGTCTTCTCCTTCTTCAGGCTCGCGACCAGTGCCTTGCCGTTCTGCTCGGCAGACGGGGTGTCGACCCGGCCGTCGCCGGCGCGGACCAGCAGCACGAGGTTGGTCTCGCCGCCGAATTTCTTGTCGATGAGATCGCGTGCCCGGGTGGACTGGGAAGCCGGGTCATCGAAACCGCCGCCCAGCAGCTTGGTGAAGGCGCCGCTACCGAGGGCACCCATGAGAGCTGTCGCCACGACGGCGACGATGAGTACCAGCCGGGCCCGGCGGATCGCCAGCTCGGCTATGCGTTCGAACACGCGGAATCTCCTATGCAATCAATGTGTCTGTGGGGACGCGACGACGCTAGGGGAGGCCACGGGGAAGTTGGCAGTGCGAGATTTACCTGACAGTGCTCGGTTTATGTTCAGGTGTCAGAGGTGCACCGTAGGGTGGGCGCATGCCCGTACCCGAACGACCGAAGACCGCCGTCCCGCCGGCTTTGTCCGCGCCGTCTGCTCCCTCCGCCCCGGCCGCCCGATCCGCCTCGTCTGCTCCGCCCACGCTGCGGGAGCGGCGGCGGGCCACAGCGGTGCGGGAGATCCTGGACGCCGCCGAACTGCACATCACCGAGCACGGTCCTGAGGGGTTGTCACTGCGGGCCGTCGCGCGCAGCCTCGGCATGACCGTGCAGGCGCTCTACCACTACTTCCCCAACCGGCATGCCCTCGTCACGATGCTCGTCACCAAGGGGTACGAGGACCTGTTCGCCGCCGTCCAGGCCGCCGTCGACTCGACGGCCGGCTCGGCTGCGGGCGCCGGGGGCACTGCGGCGGACTCGGTGGCGGACCTGCCGTTCGTGTCGCGTCTGCTGGAGGCGGCCGAGGGCTACCGGGGCTGGGCCATCGCCCACCCCGAGCGGTTCAAGCTCCTGTTCGGGACACCGCTGCGGGGCTACGCGGCCCCGGCGGACGGCGCCTCCACCATTGCCGCCCGCCGGATGGGCACGATCTTCCAGAACGAACTCTTCGGCGGCTTCAGCCCGGAGCAACTCGCGGCGGCCGACATCCCTTCGCTGTCGCCCCAGTTCCGGACCCACCTGGACCATCTGCCCCCGGACGGGCCGGGACTCCTCCCGCCGCCCGCGATCACCCTGCTCATGGAGGCGTGGGGACGCATGCACGGCATGGTCCTCCTTGAGGTGTTCGGACACACCTCGTTCCTCGGAGACCACCAGGCCGAGATCTTCCACCTCGCGATGCGCAACATGCTCGCGGACATCCACCGGCGAATCCCGGGGAGCGCGGGCGCTCTTGAAGCCGGGGCGGTGTGAGTTGCGTGCAGACGTGACGCGCGTCCAGGCGGTGGCGTCACAAGCGCCGCTCGTGCGGCAACGGCCCGCGCTTTCGCAACTGGGCGAGGGCCGAAGTCCGTCTCCTGGCAGTCGCCAGACCGGCAGCACCGGGTGGGCCGGCCGCCGCTGAGCGGACGAGGCGTGCTTCGGGCGACATGGCCGCGCCGGACGGCCGCGGCTGCGGAGGGGACCCGCCCTTCAGCGCCACGTCGGAGCAAGGCGCTGTGCTCGGCTCAGGTTGGTGATGAGCTCGTCGCGCGTTTGGTGTGCCAGCGCGGTCCAGGCGGGTTGACCGGGGGCCGTGCGCCACGAGGCGCTCAATGGACTGTTGTTGACGGTATCGAAGCCGAACTGGTCGTAGAGCCGGGTCACGAGGTCGGCGGCGTCGGGGAAGTTGCTAGAGGTCGGAAGTGCCAGCCGGTCGGGGGCGCCCGCGGGGCGGCCGGCGGTGGTAATGCGGTGGGCTTGGATATGGGTGAATGCCTGGACGACCCGGGAGGCGGGCAGGTGCTCCTGGCGCAGCTCGAGTACGGTCGTCTCACCGGAGTCGATGCGGGGGAAATGACCGTCGCGCCAGATCATGTAGTTGTTCGTATCCAATACGATCTTGCCGGCGAGGGCGTCGGCCGGCAGGTTGTTGACCGTTTTCAACGGGACGGCCACGACGGCGAAATCTCCGGCGGCTGCAGCGTCCGCAGCGCGGGCGGCCCGCGCGGACGGGCCGAGTTCCGCGACCAATTGCTGCAGGGTTTCCGGTCCGCGCGAGTTGGCAATCACGACGCTGTAGCCGTGGGCCAGGGCCGCCCGGGCAATCTGGCTGCCAACCTCGCCGGCGCCGATGATCCCGATGGTGGGCATGGGTCCGCCTCTCAGATCTGGTTTAGGCCGCCGTCGACGTACAGGCTCGAACCGGTGATGCAGCTTCTCTGCTCGGATGCCAGGAAGGCCAGGCCACGGCAGCGCCCAGGCCTTGGTCGCCGCGTACACGCCGAGCTCCGCATCGCCGCGGTCCCCGTTCGTCAGCGGCAGGGCCTTATGGACGGTGAATAGCAGGCCACGGACGTTGATGCCGAACAGGGTGCCGAAGTGCTCCTCGGTGACCTGCCCAGCAGAGCGAGCGCGGCGGCGGCAGCCGCAACCGGGCCGGGGGGCATGGATGTGCTGCGATCGGTCGACCAGCTGGAGGCCGCGGCAGGAGTTCGGGCTGTTCAGGCGGCCGGCCGCACCAGGCCCGATTCGTAGGCGAAGACCACCGCCTGGACACGGGCGCGGGCTCCGATCTTGGCGAGGATGTTGCTGACGTGGGCCTTGACGGTGGTCGTGGCGATGGACAGCCACGCAGCGATCTCGGCGTTGGACCAGCCGGAGGCGACGGCGGTGAGCACGACACGCTCCCGCTCGGTGAGCGTGCCGATCCCGACTTTCCGCTCGGCAGGGAGCGCGGGTTGCACCTGTCGGACGGTGTGGATGAGAGCGCGGGTCAGGCCAGGGGTGATAACGGCGTCTCCGGCGGCCACGACACGTATGGCCGCGGTCAGTTCGCCGGGGGTGGCGTCGTGGAGAAGGAATCCACCGGCACCGGCGCGCAAGGCGGTGTAGGCGCGCTGCTCGTGGCTGGCGGGGGTCAGGATCAGCACGCGTGGGCCGTTCCCTTGCGTTCTGGAAAGTTCGGGGGTCCGGGGGAGGGCGGGACGCCGTGTGATGCGGCGGATGGTCTCGGCGTCGTCCGAGTGGGAAATGTGGCTGTCCATCACCACGACGTCGGGGCACAGTGCGGCGCTCATGCGGACCGCCTCGGGCCCACTCGATGCCTCGCCGGCGACAGTCAGGCCGGGCTCCTCCGCCAGGAGCATGCGCAGTCCGCGGCGCTGCAAGGACTGCGCATTGACAATGAGTACGGAGGTCATGGGGCGTTCTCCCAATGGGAAGCGGACTATCGGCCGGGCTGTGATCGCTGCGAGTGGGCGTGCTCAGTCATCGCCCACCCACTCTGAACGAAACGGTTTCGTGACATCTTCGATCGCTGCTTGCTATCGAAATCGGCAGGCGGAATCAAGCCGCGGCCGCGTTCACCTGATTAGCGATAATGATGTCTAGGTCGGTGGCGGTGAGGCCGAAGGCGTCAGCTGTTTTTGAGGCGTCCATGAGGAACGGCGAGTACCACTGATAGTCCATTTCGGCCATTTCGCGGGCTGACGGCACGAAAATCCCAGCTGTGCGCATTGCCGCGCGTGGCAACGGGATCAGCTTGACCGGGGGCCGACCTGCAGCAGTGGCGTAGCGCCGCGCCAGTTCACGGATGCTGATGGCCGGTGGCGACGGTACATGCCACGCCTGACCCCACGCACGCTCATCATTTCCAAGGACTATGAGGGCCTGAGCCATGTCTCCGTTGAAGGTGAAGGTATGTGGTGCGTCTAGATCGGCAGGCACCCAGGCTGCTTGGCCCGTCTTCATCGCCGGCTCAATGATTATGGAATACAGGCCATTCGAGTCCCTGCCGATATAGTCGGACCCGCGAACCTCCACAGTGCGGATTCCTGCGTTAAGGGCCTGCTCCCACAGTCGTTTCCGGAGACGGCCTTTAGGCCCAGTGGCGGCCATGGGGGTGTATTCATTCATCATACCGCCAGGCTGCGGGCCGTAGGCGTACATGCTGCCAGTAATTGCCAGCACGGCCCCGTTTGCTTTCGCGGCTGTGATGACCGCATTCTGTATGGGCGGCAACAGCCGTTCCCACATTGCGTAGGAAGGCGGATTTGCACAGTGATAGATTACATGTGCGCCGCGAGACAGTTCGGTCAAGCGGCCCGGGTCGGAAGCATCTGCGGCGACCCGTTCGACCTGCGGATACTCCGGGCCCGAGCCGCTGCGCGTGACAATGCGGACGCTTTCACCGCGGTCGGCGAGCAGGCGGGCGACATTCGTGCCGATAGAACCGGCGCCGATAACGACATGCATGGCCATGCTGGGCTCTTTCATATAGATAGGCGTCCCGAGTTCGTTAAAGACTCAGAACAAAGTTCACCGATGGCAGCTGTGGAACTAATCGGCCTGAACTTGGGCCGCAGGGCAGACCCCGGATAGGCGGTTCTTCACGTTGTCGTATGCTGCCGCCTGTCAGTGAGCTAAGGGCTCTTATCAATCTCGTCGTCCGTCTTCGTACTTGGTCACCGGTGGTGTGGCACGAGTCGTGACGCTAGCCGGGTCTCGCTGCGATTTGGCAGCGATAAATTTTTCGAACACTGTCAGGTGATCGGTGCTGGCCGTTGTCCGGTCATGCTGATGGATGTGAGGGTGGAGCACGTTGAGGGGTGGGCGCAGGAACTGGCTGCCCTGACGGGCAGGTTGGGGCGTCTGTTCGCCCGGCCGGAGCCGCGGGAGGTGTTCGCCGATCTGATCGCGGGGCTGCTGTCTGACCTGGGCTGGACGATGGCAGGGCGAGCCGGGCATGCCCCCCACCGGATCCACAGGTTTCTGGGCGAGGCGTCCTGGAGCGTGGACGGACTGCTGGCCGAGGTGCGGGCTTACGCGGCACGGGAGTTGGGGATCCGAGCGCGACGCTGGTACTGGGCTCTGGCACAGATCTTGGGGTGCGGTCGCGGAGTGTCATTGCGGCGTTCGATTGCAAGAGCCCGGATTTGCGCGAGACGGCGTACGCCTTCCCGTCTTGCAGCAGAGAGTGACGCTCCGTCAGGTCTGTGCTGGGGTGACCGCCGGCCTCACCCTGCACTGGAGCAAGAAGATCAAGAGGCAGCTCTACGGCCGTGCCAGATTCGAATTGCTCCGCAAGCTGATCCTGCTCCAATAGCGTCACGCCCAGACGCTGCAGCCAACCCTGGTCACGTCAGCGAGTGGAGGGCTGAGAAGATCACCGCGAGGCCACAGATTCCGTCGAGACCGCGAAGGATAGAATGTCGGAGACACCGCCCATAGACCGGGCCGAGGAGCGACTCCAACATGAGCTAATACTGCAACGGTGCCTACGGTGACTGCTGGCCAGGTTCGTCGTTGGTGTGGTTATGGGTGGGGACCTTGCTGATGTGACGTGTGTGGGCGAGTGAACTGGATGCTGTGCACGGGCGGTTCGTGCACCGGTTCAACCGGTCCGAGCCGCGGGAGTCGGCGCTGGCCTATATGCG
>NZ_JBEXCW010000177.1:0-7573 GCF_040605435.1 Streptomyces sp. NPDC005574 | reverse complement strand
TTCTCCGCGACCGAGCAGATCGCCGCCCACTCGGTCGGATGGTCAGGCCGGACCTCGGCCACCAGCCGCACCGCACGCTCCCGCAGCTCGGCCGGGTAGTTCCTCGAAGGACGTGACATGGACTCCATCTCCTCACGAAGTGGAGTCTCCGGACACGCCGGGGCGGTTCACCACTAACGCGCGTGCCTGTTCGCGGACACATACGACGAAGACGGTGTACGTCTCGTCTGGACCTACACGGTGCCGGGCCGGTACTTCGACCGTGGGCAAATGACGTAACGGCTGGATCGTCGAGAACGGGCGCACTGGGCAACTGGTGGACAGCCGAGACGATGCCCGCGCCGAGCTGGCCGAGGCATGGGCGACAGACCAAGTGGCCGCTATGGCGTGAGGTCTGGAAGGCAGCTAGGCGCGCAGTGACTCGAGGCCCCGAGCATCTCTGTCCTGAAGCAGGTGAATGAAGCCGGGTTCGATCCGGGGAACTCTAGAGGCACCGAACTGTTCACTTATTCACACACTTCCACGCACGCACACATGCACACGGCCTCACTAACGCGTCGACCTGGTGTTTTACTGCAAGTGCGCCCCAAAATCGCTCACCTTGAGAAGTAGGCACTACCCTCGGCGCGAGGAAGCGCAAGAAGATCACCATTCCCCATGGAGCTGAGATTCACTAATTCACACACTTCCACGCACGCACACGTGCACGCGGACGTGATCGCGCCCACTCTTCCTCTCCACCTTTCGCTCTCTCTTCTTTTCGCACTCACTTCCTCGCTTCCATGTACGCGCGCTTCATCTCGCTCCATCGCATTTGCTTTCGTGCGCCACTTCGTTCTTGCTTCACCTCTCACGTTTTTACGCTGCCCCATACCCTCTGCTGCCTCTACGTTCAGTCGTGCGTCGCTTCCTTCAACTACGCGCGCAACCGCTCGTTCACTCATCCGTCCGGCCGTCTCTTCGGGCGCTTTTTCTTCGCCTCTCTCGTTCATCTTGTTGTACGCACACTCCTACGCTCCCTCGGTCGGCTTCACTACAGCTCTACGGCTCATACAACGTTTCGCCCCTACGTTCTTTGCTGCGCGCTTGCTTCCGATCTTGCGCACGCCCCTCGCTGCTTCAATCCGCACCCCCTCTCTAACCCTCTGCCGTCCGTGTCCACGTCGACTCGCGCGCGCTTGCGGCCGTACTGCGGCAAAGCGCCCCCCACAGTCAGAAGTGCTGGCGCACTCTCGCAGCCGCCTTATTTTGCGCGGGCTTTCGTCGACTCTTCACTCCGGTGTGGCGTACTAGTCGACGCGCGCCTGAACTCCACCTGCCACGCGCCTCCACTGCGACGCGCTAGCGCACCCACCCTTAGGCGCTCGTCCCGTCATGTGCAGTCACACCCAGGCGGCAAGTACCACGGGCAGACGCAACCCCTACATCCGCTACCTCAAGCCCTCGCATGACAACGCTGACGAACTCACTCGCTGCTGCGCCTCAACTCTCACGAGCGGCGCCCCCCGCACAACCATGTGCGCCCCCGGCCGCCCTGGCCCGGTCGACCCAACGCACGCCGAGCCGCACTTCCGGGCAGCCGTCCCATCGCACTGATGCCAGCTCACGCGAGCCCTACCGCGGTCATGCTGTCCCGCGGTGATGCGGCCCGGACTGCGGCCTCACACCTCCACTTGACGCCCTAGGCCCGCACGCGGAGACGCGGCGCCGTCAGTCAAGGCAACCAAGAATCGTTATATATCGCACAAAACGCGCTATAACGCGTCACCGGGAAGAGAGTTCGGGACTGACAGATTCGATGCCTCAGTCGAGCGAGTACCGTCGACACGCTGTCCGACCCGGTACTGCAAGGGATACGACTCCCCGACTGTTAATCTTGCGACCGTCATAGTGAATCTGACAGTCCCAAACCCCCAACAGACGTCGACAGTGCCCCAGGACAGCGAGCAACCAGGGCGAGGTAGGGGAGAGGGAGGAAGGCACCCATGAAGGTCATCATCCTCGCCAGCCAAAAGGGTGGAGTGGGTAAAACCACGACAACCGCGAATATCGGTGCAAGTCTTGCCAGCGGTGGAGCTCGCGTCGGCATGATCGACCTCGAACTCCAGGGCCAGCTCGGCGTCTCCCTTGGCGCGTTCGCCCGGAAGCCGCAGGACATCGGTAGCGCGCTGATCGACTACATCGACGCCCTTGACTCCGACGACCTCGGAGCGATGCCGCCGCTGCACAGCCGCATGGTCGACCGAAGCGTCCTCCTCAAGGAGTTCGAGAAGCCTGGGACCCTGAGCGTCATCGGGTCGGTCATGAACGTTACCGACCGTGCCCGAACCGAGGTAGCGAAGCGCGGCTGGGAGGCCATCTCCAGTCTTAGAGAGCTGCTCGTGACGGTGGAGGACGAGTTCGACTTCATCCTCGTCGACACCCCACCCTCAGCGGACGCTCTGTCCTCGGTAGCTCTTGCCGCCGGCGACTTCGTCATCGCCGTGTGCAACCCGCGCCTCGCAACCGCCGATGGAGCCCGCGTGGTGCGGAACAACGTTGCGAAGGTCCCCGAGAGGACCGAGGGAAAGTGTCAGCCTGTCTTCCTCGGCACGGTGATCAACGAAGCACAGCCGCCTTCCAAGCGAACCGATGAGGCTGACGCTGTCGACACGTACCTCCAGAAGCACGAGCTCGCGCCCTTCAGCAAGCAGATCCGAACGAGCCCGCAAATCTCCGCTTCGTATGGAATCAGCCGACCCATCGTGATTGATGAGCCGAGCTATGCGGCAAGCGGCTGGTACGAGGACCTCACCGTCGAGATCCTCGCTCGTATGAAGGGCTCGACGACGTGAGCACCGTTCCTGATGACCAGGTGGAGGCACAGGAAGGCACAGGGAAGCGGCCAGCCGAGGCTGGAGCGAGCCCGAAGCGGAAGAGAGGGAAATCCCGATCTTTCGATTTCTCCGCCATCGAGCACGTAGGCAACGATGCCACCGAGGGTGGCTTCCTTGGCGACGATGCAGCCGAATCTGAACGCCGTGGCAGCTCCGAGCCGACCGCCTCGCTTCCGCCAGCACCCGA
Organism: Streptomyces sp. NPDC005574; assembly: GCF_040605435.1. Lineage (NCBI taxonomy): Bacteria > Bacillati > Actinomycetota > Actinomycetes > Kitasatosporales > Streptomycetaceae > Streptomyces > Streptomyces sp. NPDC005574. Next base: position 4,510 of record NZ_JBEXCW010000177.1, on the reverse strand, counting down.
ACCGCCAGCCCCCGCAGATGAGGAACCTGCTCGCGAACTGCGGCCTGTCAAAGTCGACGAACCTCCTGCGGGGGTGCGGGTGGCAGTAGAAGCCACCCGCACCTTGCCTCCAGATGACGCCTCCAACGCGGTGTCCCTTCCCAATCAGGCTGCTGGGGCAGAGGCGGAAGAGCCGCCAGTGGCGCAGCTGGCCAAACAGGAGAAGGGATCCGACCAACCCTTCGTCGAGGCGCCCGCCTCGGCTGCTCCAGAGGCGATCACTACAGAAGAGGGCACTCGCCCCAGTCGGCCGGCCACACGGCAACGCCGCAATGACGGGCCAGGGTTTTCCGCTGCCTCGGCGGAGCCGACTCTAAGGCCGAGGCGAAAGAAGGCAGGCAGCCCAGGTCCAGTTCAAGCTACCGTCCTTCAGTCGTTCATCAAGCACCGCACTGAACGAAACTGGGTGACTTGGTCTGGCCGAATCGAGGGCGAGACCAAGGCCCGGCTCCTGGACAAGGCTGACGACGACGCAGCAAGCTCGAAGCGCAACCTCATGCCCGGCCACTATCTCGATGCGGCTCTGCGAAAGATCAGCGAGCTGAGCCCTGAGGAGCTCGCGTCGCTCGCCAACGAGTGGCTGATCGAGAGGTGGTCAGGCGAGCACCCGCCGGGCGTGAGCATTCAAGCCGGAGTTTCCCCCGACATGTCCGAGTTCCTCAAAGGACTCAAGCGCACGATGCGTGGCCAACGGGGTGCCGGGAGCGGAGGAATCATCCTCGACGTCGTCTCCGCAGCCGTCGACCGCTTCCTTGACGAGGTCGACGAGGAAGGCCCATTCCCCTCAGTCCGGTAGAAATCAGCGCGTAGTTGAAGGGCTCGGCCACATCGGCCGGGCCCTTCAACTACATACTGATTCACATATTCACCCACTTCCACGCAGGCACCCCAACACGCACCCATACGCACGACGTTGCGCGCCTGCCGCCGCAGGGGCCGCCCGCCTCACCCATGGGCGGAACTTCGCACCGTGACACTGTCACGCTCACCGACATCCCTCTCTGCTCCTGTCACTACCGCGATCGTGACGGCTTATTGGGGGAATTTGCCCTGATTCACGGGTTATTGGTGGGCCATCAAGCCGTGGGGCAGTACGACGATGCGACACCCAGTGGTTCTGTCATTACCAAAATGCTGGGGTTCACGGGGTAGGATGCCGCTAACGGAAAGTGAGGATGGATTGATGAGGACTGCCCCGGGCGGATGGTCACTCAGAGCCCTGGCACAAGAGGCCCATGTTCTGCCCAAGGTGGCGCGAGACGCGGCTGACGAGGGCGTGATCGACGCCCACCACATCGTCGAGTCGGACATCGTTCTGGTCCGGCTCTACGGCGCGTTGAAGCGCCTGGTCTGGCCGGAAGAACGTCGGCCGGCCAACAAGGACCAGGGGCTACGGGTCTGGGAGTCAATAACGATCGAGACTGCGCGGGCTGCCCTGCCGGACGAAGTCCAGCCAGATACGGGCCTGTTCGTACACCAAACCGGATGTGAACTGGCCACGGGCCCGGGGCCCTACTGCTCCGCCCTCTTCAAGCTCGCTTCGGAGCCCTTCTACTACGCGCCGCTGGGCCTCTGGTTCACGGAACTTCCATCGAAGCGGCCGACCAACGAGGTCGTCGGCTCTGCCCGCTAGCAGCGGCTTATGACGTGCACTCAGGGGACGCACAGACTTACCCCCTGATGCGAATGGCCGGCCCGGGTGCAGGACCCGGGCCAAATGTCGAGGAGGTTAGGCACTACTCAAATTCCAAACTCCACACCGTCACGTGATCGGCTCCTCTACCTCCCCAGGCAGCGCCGGTCCGCGATGGCCGTTGTTCTCCCACCTCCTCGACAGGAGCAGATCATAGCTACCCGTCCGAGGGCTGGTTCAGTCCTGCCCAACGCCGAAACAACGCGGCGCGCCCCGGCCCCACACTCGCCCGACAACCTCGCTGATGAGCGGCAGGCCAATGAGCCTCTTCTGCTATCTCCAGCGATGCGTACGGCTCTTGCCTCCGCAGTTCGGGAGCTGGTTCACGACTCCCGACTGGCTGGGCAAAGTCCCCTCGTCAAGCTGACCGCCGTGGTCCTGTTGGCGAAAGCTCCCTTGATGTCTGCCGTCGTAGACATGACGGCTCGTGACGTTGGTGGCTGGCTGGGATGCTCGGTCTCGCACGTTGGGCACACGTTGGTGCCGGATGCGAAGAAGTCGGGTTCCATCTTGTGCGCGCCAAAGCGGTCCGAGAAGGGGCGAACTGTCGGGCTGCGCTTTGAGCTCCTTCCGCTGCGGGAAGCGCGCGCTGCTGCTGATGGGGCGCCGCTCGGGACGCTGACCAAGCGGGAGCTGGCGACACTGTTGAAGTTCTGCGAGGCCGTGACATGTCCGGGATGGACACCGAAGGACAAGCCCGCCACCTCGGCTGGGTTCATGGCGTCCCGGCGCGAAAGGGGCGCGGCAACGGACCGTCTGGCCATGATGCTGCTGTGCCTGGAGGCCCGAGCCGACGGTCGGGTACGGATGGCCCCAGGTCGGGTAGCTCAGGGGATCAGGCGAGCCGATGTGACTGTGGCTCGCCTGATGGGTTGCGAGATCGATGTCGCAGCAACTGCGGTCGACCGCTTGGTGGCCGCCGGGGAACTCCAGTTGGAGGGGGAGGAGCGCGCTGATGGCGGTCGGCTTCGGGTGCCAGCGGTCGCAGCCGCACATGAGCGGCTGCGCAAGGTATCGCCAACGGAGTCTGCCAGCCGTGCTTCCGTGTTGGCGGATGAACCGGCGCAGGAGGGTGGAGCGTGTCCACGGTGCGCAGGGACCGAATCTCCCGGGGACGAAATGGTGTTGGCCGGTGATGGGTGGGCTCAGGAGAGCCTGGAAGACCTCCTGTTGGCCGCCTCCGCCGCCTCCACTTGTGCATCCGGGGATCAGGTGGACAGGAATTCGGTAAATGCCCAGGTCAGTACGGGTCCTAGCGAACAAGTCGACCCGTCGGCTTCTGCAGACCTCCACGCTGGCCACGCACCCATGGTTACTCAAGGTGGTTCTGGTGCTGCTTCATCTGGCTTTTCCGGCGAAGCCGCGTTGGGGTTCTCAGCGTTGCCGGAGCGCGCGTACGAGCGCGAGACCGAGTCTGGGCCGGACAGGATCGGCGTGGTCGACGAGCCGCGTGGGCAGGGGAGCCCGCTTCGCGGGGAACAGCAGCCAGATCGAGCGGCGATGAGGCAGACGGTTCCTGGGCCGGTCGTCGCGAAGCCGGTCCGGTTGCGGTGGTCGTTGCCGAGGGGGCTGGAGCAGGTGTTGGACCCGGTGCGGCTGGAGTGGGCCCGGATCGGGCATGCCTGGGGTCGTACCCGGGTGCGGGTGGCGCTCAAGGCCGAGTTGCGGCGGCTGGCCGGGATCGGCGGCTCGGAGCAGGCACCGGTGGTGCTGGCCGAGCGGTTGGAGCGGCGGCTTGCTGCTCAGCGCGGTGAGCGGGTGCGCGAGCCGGTCGGCTGGTTGTTGTCGCGGGGTTTGCCGCAGCGGGCGGAGTGCCACGCGTCGGCGTGCGACGACCAGGTGCGAATGGACACCGGGCTGGTGTGCCCGAGCTGCGAGCTGCTGATCGGGGACCGGCGGGCGCTGCGGCACCAGGTCGTCCAGGCCGTGGTCGCCGAGCTGCCCCGCTGGGCGCCGGCCGAGGCCCGGGCCGAGGTCGAGCGGCGGCTGAGCCATGAGGTCGCCCTTGCGGCTGCGCGGGATGCTGTCCGGCGCGAGCGCGCCGTGGTGGAGCGGGCGCGCCGCGAGGTGGTCTGGGCGCGGCAGCGCGAGGAACTCGCGACAGCGAAGGCGGAGTTGGCGGCCCGGGCCTGCGAGGAGTGCGGGGTCCCGGAGGCGGGTGGTCTATGCCTGGTGTGCTCACAAAACCGCACGGCCCGTGCGGCGGTGGAGCAGGCGGCCCAGGTCGCGGCCGCGGTGAGCGGACCGGTCCAGGACCTGGGCGTGGTGGCGGCCCGGCTGGCAGCGTGCCGGGCCCGGCTGGAGGACGAAGTCGGCCGGGTGACCGGGCGGTTGTGGGGCGAGGGGATGCCGGAGGCCGCGGTGGCCTGGGAGGCGCGGACCCTGGCCGAGCAGCTGCTGCGCAAGGAGCAGGCCCGTGCGAGGGACGCTCTGCTGGACTCGGCGAAGGCCCAGGCAGAGGCCGAACGGGTCTTCGCCATCGAGCGGGCGCGGCACAGCGGCGAGCTGCAGGCCCGAGCGGCTGCCGAGCAGGCCCGGCAGCGTTGCGCGGAGTTCCTTCTCGCCCAGCGGCTCGGCCAGGTCCGGGCCGTGGATCAGCCATCCGATTGCGCGGACGTCGACGGATGGCGGCAGCGGCTGGCGGTGCGTCCCCTCGGCGATGAGGTTCGCGTGCCGCAGCCGAGGCGTTGTCAACTTGTTGGGGCAGCGGGTCGTTGAGGGTGTGTTAGGTCGTGGTGGGGCCGGATGGCGGCCTATGGTTCAGCCTGCCGTGGGCAG
>NZ_JBEXCW010000176.1:0-7923 GCF_040605435.1 Streptomyces sp. NPDC005574 | reverse complement strand
GCCGGGCGATCTCCTTGTCCCGCGGGTCGGCCTTCGGCCGCCCCGCCGGCGCCGCGAGTGCCGCCTTCGCCCCCTGATCCCGCTGCTGCCGCCAGTGCGTGATCAGCGACGAGTACAGGCCCTCCCTGCGGAGCAGGGCACCCTTGCCCTGCCGGTCGAGCGTCTCGTACTCGGCCAGGATCCTCGCCTTGTACTCCACTGTGTACCGGCGCGGTCCGGCCGAACGGGGTTCCACCTGCGGATCCGGGGCCTCGTGGTCATTGGTGCTGGCCACCTGGGGCACTACTCTTTCTCCGCCCTCGACTCAATGAATCATCCAGTATGCCTGGCTCGACCTACGTTGACAGAGAGGGTGGAGGTCTCCATCACGGCGCCTCAAACGCCACCAGAGTTAGTCCAGGAAAACGGACTCAAAACCGTCAACGACACCCTCGGACACGCCGCCGGCGACGCCCTGATCGCCGCCCTCGGGCGGCGCCTCGGCACGTGGGCCACCGCCCGTAGCGGGCTCGCCGCACGCCTGGGCGGCGACGAATTCGGCGCGGCCGCCCTGCTGCCCCCCGCCACCACAGCCCGCGAGATCGCGGCGCTGCACGAACTGCTGGCCCGACCCATCGACCACGACGGACACACCCTGCGCCCCGCCGTGTCCATCGGCACCGCCCGCGCCGCCGACCTGCCCGACGCGGCCGGCCCCGCCCGACTCCTGCGCGGCGCGGACATGGCCATGTACCGCGTCAAAACCCGCGAGCAGCCCCCCGGCTACCTCGCGACCCGTCACGACGCCTACACGCCCACGGTCCACGGACGCCGTCCCGGCCGCCCGGGCACCCACCTGCCCCTCGCGTGAACGGCCGAGCCCGCAAGAAGCAGCTGTTCGAACCGGGACTGATCCCGGCCCCCGCGGCCTTCTGGACTGGCGCGACGGCCGGCACTTCGACCGCTGGCAGAACCTGCCCTGCGCCCTGTGCGACAAGCCCACACCGATGCGCTCCCACCACAGCGAGCCCGTGCACAAAACGTGCGCCGAGGACTGGCTTACCGCCCATCCCGCGGAAGCGCGCCTCGGCAGGCTCGCCTCCGACCTGCAGCCCAAATGCCGACGCGACAACGCCCACGCCTGACCTCGATTGGAGACCCCCATGAGCTACGCCGTCGACCACCACGACCCGCGCATTCCGTTCCCCGTACCCGCGACTCCGACCGCATGCCGACGCACCCCGCAAGCGTTCGACGTCGACCGGGGTGAGGTCAGTGATCTCACCGCAGCGGACCGGATCCGGCAGGCCAAAGCCGCCTGCCGCGCCTGCCCCGCTGCTGCGGCCTGCATGCGATGGGCGCTCGCCCACCCGGCACTGACTCGTACCAACGTGTGGGCCGCCACCACCGCTCCTGAACGCGCCGCACTGCGTAAGAGGTTGGTCGGCCGCCTCGGACCCGACTGGATCGGCGTGATCGCCCGGCAGAGCAGTGAACCCTGAACGCCTTCACCACCGACGCCGTCGACATCCACCTCACCTCCCCCACCAAGCCCGCCATCCTGCGCGGCAACGACAGCGACGACCACGACCTGCGCTACGCCCTCATGCCGATCCGCCTCACCAGCGCCGACAACTGACCCACCCGCCCGCGACCTGTCCCAGCCCCTCAATCGCCCGGGGCGGCCGTCGACTGCGTGTTCGGCCGCCCCGGCCGCCCCTCGTTGATCTGGAAGGAACCCTGTGCCTCACACCACCACGCCCGCCGTATCGCGACCCGCCATCGTCGTGCTGTGCGGCTCCACCGCCTACTGGGAGCAGCTCGCCGAAGCCGTCCTGTATGAGACCGCGGCCGGCCGCATCGTGCTGGCCCCCGGCTGCAACATGAAGCAGCCGCACCCGCTGTGGGAGTACCCCGCCCAAGCCGCCCGGCTCAAGCAGCAACTGGACGACCTGCACCGCCACAAGATCGACCTCGCCGACGAAGTCCTCATCGTCAACCCCGACGGCTACATCGGCGACTCCACCCGCGCCGAAATCCACTACGCCCGCAGCCTCGACAAACCCATCCGCTACACCCACCCCGCACACGAAGGCGAGACCGACCGTGGCTGACAACACCAAGATCGAGTGGACCGATCGCACCTGGAACCCCGTCACCGGCTGCACCAAAGTCAGCCCCGGCTGCGACCACTGCTACGCCGAGACCGTCGCCCACCGCTTCGCCGGGTCAAAGGCGTTCCCGAACGGGTTCGACGTCACCCTGCACGAGGACCGCGTCAATCAGCCTTACCGGTGGAAGAAGCCCGCCCGCGTCTTCGTCAACTCCATGTCCGACCTGTTCCACCAGGACGTCCCCGACCTCGTCCTCAACCACGTGTTCGACGTCATGGAGGCCAACCCGCAGCACACGTTCCAGGTGCTGACCAAGCGGCACGCCAGGATGCGGAACTTCGTCCAGCAGCGCGAAGCCCTGAGGCGGGAGTACGCGGCGAAGTTCGATGACTGCCCCACGGAGGCGATGCGGAACAGCCCCGCAGCGAAGGCCGCCCGAGCACGCGCCGCTACTGCGCCGGCCAACATCTGGTTGGGAGTCTCGGTCGAGAACCAGAAGTGGGCTGACATCCGCATCCCAGCACTACTGGAGACTCCGGCCGCGGTGCGGTTCCTGTCCTGCGAGCCACTCCTCGGCCCCATCTGGTTCGCGGACTACGCGTCTCAGCCGTGCGGCTGCTGCCTGGGAGAGACCCACGGTGAGGCGTGCAGTGACTGCGCCGACTCCGGCTGCGACGGTGGGCACATCCAAGCGCTGCACTGGGTGATCGCCGGAGGAGAGTCCGGGCGCGGTGCCCGCGCAATGCACCCAAACTGGGCGTGTTCGCTGCGCGATCAGTGTGAGCAGGAGCGGGTGTCGTTCTTCTTCAAGCAATGGGGCGCCTTCGCACCCGACAGTCCTGAATACGAACGGGGCACCATCAGCTTCATCGACGCCGGCGACGGGTGCACCTGCAGCAAACCGGACGCCAACGCCCCGCAGGACGCGGCCCGCATGCGCCGCGTCGGCAAACAGACAGCTGGCCGGCTCTTGGACGGCCGGACCCACGACGCCATACCGGCACCCTGACCGCTACCGCCGGACTGCCTGACCCTGACCTGGGCGACCCCGAAGTTGGGGCTGCCTGAGCGTCTGGCCCTCAACGGCCCCTGGCTCCGCGACCCTTCGCGGAGCCCAGGGGCATTTTTGCGTTCAGGGACGATTCGACTCCAGTCCAAGATCAATAGGGCAAGCGGACGGCAGACCGCTCCCGAGCGATCAGATCCACGAAGGAGTCTCGGAGCTTCCCCGCGGCGAGAACGCCGCTGGACCCGTGGCCTCTACCGTCCAGGTCACAGTACGGACGACAGAGGCCACTTCATACACTCACGGGACCAACCGGCAGCAACCATCCATCGAATGGGCCGAGTGATAACTCAGTTATCACCCCCCAGCAGGTTCGACCGCTGCCACGCCGAAGTGACACCAGTTCACCACGCCCTGCCCGCAGGTTAGTAAGCTCACCTCATGGTTACCTCAAGCCCGTCCGGAGACAGGGAGAAGGTTGTCTCCAAGCTGCCATCGCAGCTACGTCACGATCTAAAGGTTCGCGCAGCTCAGCTGGGCGTAGACATCCAAGACGCCGTGTCTCAGGGTATCGAGATGTGGCGCACCTCAGGCGAAGAACTGTCGTCAGTGGACACCACTGGCGGCGTCGCCTGGTCGAGTTGGCTCCCCCACGGCCAGTGGTCCGAGCTGAAGCAGACATGCGCAGACCGGGGAATTCCGCTCGTACAAGGACTCGCCCAGGCCATCGAACTCTGGCTGCGCGAGCATTCTGCGCCCGCCGCCCAGCCGTACGTACGACGTTTCGTGCTGTGCAACCAGAAGGGAGGCGTTGGCAAGACCGCAATCGCCGCGGGCATCGCGGGCGCCTGCGCTGAAGACTCCGCACTGCAAGTCCCCGTCGCAGCTGAGGCGGTAGCTCTGCAGTCCGACGACGAAGTGGCAGACAGCGATCTCCCCGGCGAAGCCGAAGAGCTGCTACAGAAAGACGAAATCCACCCCGGCCTCGGTCTACGCGTCCTGCTCGTGGACTACGACCCACAAGGGCACTTGACCAAGCAACTCGGAGCGCCGACGATCGGCATCGACGATCCCAGCCTGGCCAAATACATGGCCGGCACCGTACGCACCGGATCGGTCCGAGACCTCATCGTCAAGCTGGACGACAAGCGCTTCGCCGGACGACTGCACCTCCTGCCCGCCTGCGCAGACGCCTTCCTCCTCGACATCATGATCTCAACAGACCGCAACCGCCAAGCGACACTCGAACGCGCCTTGGAGCCACTGGAAGCCGACTACGACGTCATCGTCGTGGACTGCCCACCCAGCCTCGGTGTCGGCATGGACGCTGCGATCTACTACGGGCGCCGGCGAGAAGATGAGGCACCCGGCAACTCGGGGGTCCTCATTCCCGTCCAAGCAGAGGACTCCTCCGCTGACGCTTTCGCACTGCTGCTCGACCAGATCGAATCGGGGCAAACGGACTGGCGTATCCAGGTCGACCACCTCGGACTGATCGTCAACCTCTACGACGCTCGCGACGGCTACGTCATCACGTCCTCTCTCGAAGCCTGGAAGGAACTCAAAGAACCCCGCGTCGTCGGCGTCATAGGGCGTCTCAAAGACCAGCGCGAAGCTGTCAGGAATAAGCGAGCCCTGGTGTCCTACGCCCCAACGTCCCAACAGGCCAAAGTCATCCGCCGTATCACCAGGGAGATCCTGTGAGCAGCAGCCGCAAGGCAGCGGAGCGAGTAGGCGCCCCGGCGTTCGGCGGCCCGCAGAGCAGTCGCGGGCGGGCGATTGCCGCCGTGGCCGGCGACCCGCTCCCGCCGCTGGCCACCGCAGACCCCACCGCCGTACCGACCGCAGAAGTCAGCTTCAACCCCGACAACCCCCGCGATGAACTCGGGGATGTCAGCGACCTGGTCGCAAGCCTCGGTGAGGTTGGACAGATCGTCGCCATCACCATCTCGACCACAGAGGCCTACCTGGAGAGCCGCCCCCACCGGCGGCCCGATCTTGAAGATGGAGCGAAGTACGTCGTTGTCGACGGTAACCGTCGACTGAAGGCTGCACGCGAGGCCGGACTGTCCACCGTCAAGGTCATGCTCGCCAACGAGTTCGCCAGCACGGACGAAAGCCTGCTCGAAGCAGCATTCATTGCCAACGCCCAGCGCAAGGGCCTGACCGAACTTGAGGAAGCCCAGGCCCTCCAAGGGCTCGTAGAGTTCTACGGTTCGCAGCACCAGGCGGCGAAACGACTCGGAATGAGCCAGCCTCTGATCAGCCAGAAGCTGTCTCTACTCGCTCTCACCCCGGACCTCCAAGCAGACCTGGAGGCAGGCCGACGCAACGTCTCCCACCTCCGGAATCTAGCGAAAGTCCCACCGGAGCGGCAGCGGCAGGAAGCAGACCGCCGCGCAGCCGCCGACGCGGACAAGAAGAAGCAGCGTGCTCCCAGGCGCCGCGCTCTGGAACCTGCAGGTGATAACTCAGTTATCACTCCGGCCGCTGTGACACCTCAGAAGACCGAACCACGGGGTGATAACTCAGTTATCACCCCTGAGGCGCCGGTCCCCGCAGAGGACGATGCACCTGCAGCGCTCCCCTGGAAGAACCCGCAAGCCATCAACCGCATTCTTCGAAGTCACATGACCGCAGAAGACCGGCTCACCCTAGTCAAGCTCCTGACGCACTGAGCACACCACTCCAGCCTCGGTCCGGGATCCTCCGGACCGAGGCTTTCGCGTGGTAGGGCCCGCCTCGGTCTCAGCTCAGTTGCACCCGCCAGGTGCTCACCCGGTAGGCGCCTGGCGCCGCGCCTCAGAGGCGGAGCCGGTGAACTGAGGAATGTCGTCTGGCTTGAGGTCGGTGCGGATGCGTTGGAGTTTGACGGGGTGGCGCCAGCGGCCGGCCGTGTCGCGTGCGACGTCGACGGCGACTTCGGCGACCGGTCTGGGTTGCACGAGGATCGGGTCCAGCTTTTCGTGGGTGCCCCATCCCGCCGAGAACGTCCAGCCGCGCCACGGGTGTTTGCCGTGTACGGGGGAGAGGTGCGGCGTGACGTTCGCGGCCGTGGTGGCGGAGAGGGTGGACGTGCGTCCTATGTACTGAAGCCGGCCGGTGTCGTCGTACCGGCCGAGCAGCAGGGTCCGTGGCGCGGCGAGAGTACCGGTGACGGCGCCGACGATGGCCTCGGTGGTGATCCGGACTTTGTACTTGCTCCATCCCCGTGTTCCGGGGCGGTATGGCGCTTGGAGGTGCTTGAAGACGAGACCTTCAAGGCCGGCGGCGGTCCAGTCGAGCCATTGGCGTGCGGTGTCGGGGTCGGTGGTCGACGGACACAGTGCGAGCGCCCCGCTCAGCTTCTGTCCCGTGAAGAGTTCCTCAAGAGCTGCCCTACGCCGGTGGTAGGGCCAGGGGGTGAGGTCGGTGTTGTGCAGACGCAGCAGGTCGAAAGCCACGAAGTGCGCCGGCCACTGTGAGGCGAGCCGCCCGGCGCCGGGGCTGCGGCGCGTCAGGCGACCGTTGAGCCGCTCGAAAGCGAGTCGGCCGGAGGCGTCCCAGACGACCAGTTCGCCGTCGAGGGCGGTGTTGTCGGGCAGCTGCGCGGCGCTGGCGCGGATCTCGGGGAAGGCGGGGGTCATGTCGGTGCCGCGGCGTGAGCGCAGCAGGATCCGTCCGTTGGACCATCGGGCGAGCTGGGCGCGGTAGCCGTCCCACTTCGGCTCTGCCGCGTGTCCGGGCGGCAGGTCGGATCCGGGTACGGGGGCGGTGAGCATCGGCTCCGGGAGCGTCCAGACCATGACGTCCATCTAACCCGCTGCTGCGCAGCACGCTTCACACGGTGCGCGTGAGACCAGTGGTGGACTGCGCACAGCGACCGCGACCCCCACCACGCCCCCCACCACCACCCCGACCAGGCGCTGACGGCCTTGCACCACGGGCCCCACCACGGGCCCCACCACGGCAGGTCACAGCGTTGCGCACTCGGCACGGCCTTCCACTGCGCAGACGCGTGCGCAGCCACGGGGGTGCGCACGTGGCCGGCGCGCTTTCAGGACGGGCTGCGCACCCGTCGGGTGCAGGCGGGTGCGCAGAAGGTCCTGCTCGCAAAGGACTGAACCGCCCCGGCGTGTCCGGAGACTCAGTTTGTTGGATGAGCGGCCCGGGCGGGGTCGCGGTGGTGATCGTAGTGGGCCTGTTCGGCCTCGGTGGGGGTGAGGTCGTCGCAGGCGGTGTGCAGACGCCGGTTGTTGTACCAGTCGACCCAGGTCAGGGTGGCGATCTCGACGTCGGTCAGGGACTGCCACGGACCGTTCGGCTTGATGACCTCGGTCTTGAACAGGCCGATCGTGCTCTCGGCGAGGGCGTTGTCCAGCGCGTCGCCGACCGTGCCGACGGACGGGGCGATCCCGGCCTCCTGCAGATGGTCGGTGTAGCGAATGGCAAGGTATTGAGATCCGGCGTCGCTGTGGTGGACCAGGCCGGTGAGGTCGGAGGTGCCGGCGCGGAAGCGGGCGGCGACGGCCATCTCCAGGGCGTCCAGGACCAGGGTGGTGCGCATGTGGCCGGCCGCCGCCCAGCCGATGATTCGGCGGGCGTAGACGTCGATGACGAACGCCACGTAGGCGGTGCCGGACGCGGTGGCCACGTAGGTGAAGTCGGTGACCCACAACCGGTTTGGCGAGGGCCGGTCGAACCGGCGTTTCACCAGATCGGCCGGCCGGGTGGCGGTCGGATCGGGCACGGTGGTGCGGTGCTTCTTGCCCCGGACGGCACCCTGCAGGCCCAGCTCGCGCATCAGCCGCTCGACGGTGCACCGGGCTACCGGTATGCCCTCCC
>NZ_JBEXCW010000175.1:0-8198 GCF_040605435.1 Streptomyces sp. NPDC005574 | reverse complement strand
CTCCGTGTCGGGGAAGACGAGATGCAGGTATTGCGGCGCGAACGGCATGGCCGGACTCTAGCCAAGATGAGTGTCTAAGCGCCATTGTCCGGGGAGGGTGACGTCCTCGACCACGCCACTCACGCGGCCGGGACGGTTACGCACGGCGGGCCGACGGTTACGCACGGCGGGCCGGGGGGCCGCTCACGACGCGGCCCGCTCCTCGCGCGCGGCGTCCGGGTGCGCGAGGCCGAGGTGGTCGCGCAGGGTCGGGCCCTCGTACTCCGTGCGGTAGACACCCCGCTCCTGGAGCAGCGGGACGACCCGGTCCGCGAAGCCGTCGAGGCCGGTCGGGGTGATGTGCGGGACGAGGATGAATCCGTCGCTCGCGTCGGCCTGCACGTAGTCGTCGATGGTCTTCGCGACGGTGGCCGGGGAGCCGACGAAGTTCTGCCGGTTGCCGGTCTCGATGACCAGGTCGCGGATCGACCAGTTGTTGGCCGCGGCACGCTCGCGCCACTCCCGTGCGGTGGCCAGCGGGTCGCGGTACATCCGCACCTGGGCGCGGCCGCGGGCGATGTGGTGCTCGCCGGGGTCCGGGTCGATGTCGGGCAGCGGGCCTTCCGGGTCGTACGACGACAGGTCCCGGTTCCAGACGAACTCCAGGTGCTTGATGGCGGTGGCACCGCTGACCTGCTGGCGCCGCACCTGCCTGGCCAGTTCCTCCGCCTCGGCGTCGGTGTCGCCGAGCACGAAGCTGGCGGCGGGGAGGATCTTGAGCTCGTCGTGGCCGCGGCCGTACTTGGCGAGCCGGCTCTTGACGTCGGTGTAGAACTCCTGGCCCTCCTTGAGGGTGGCGTACCGGCTGAAGATCGCGTCGGCTCCGGAGGCGGCGAACTCGCGGCCCTCGTCGGAGTCGCCGGCCTGGAAGATGACCGGGCGGCCCTGCGGGGAGCGCGGGACGTCGAACCGGCCCTCGATGTCGAAGTGCTGCCCCTGGTGCACGAACGCGCCGGCCCTGGCGTCGCTGAGGAAGGTGCCGGACGCCTGGTCGGCGAGGATCTCGTCGCCCCGCCAGGAGTCGAAGAGTTCGTGGGTGGTGGCGAGGAACTCCTTGGCGCGGGAGTACCGCTCGTCCTGCGGCAGGAAGCCGCCCCGCCGGAAGTTCTCGCCGGTGAAGGCGTCCCAGGAGGTGACGACGTTCCAGGCGGCACGGCCGCCGGAGAGGTGGTCGAGGCTGGCGAACTGCCGGGCGACCTCGTAGGGCTCGTTGAAGGTGGAGTTGATGGTGCCGGTCAGGCCGAGGTGGTCGGTGACGGCGGCGAGCGCGGCGAGGACGGTGAAGGTGTCGGGGCGGCCGACGACGTCCAAGTCATAGATCTTGCCGCCCTGTTCGCGCAGCCGGAGGCCCTCGGCGAGGAACAGGAAGTCGAACCGGGCGCGTTCCGCGGTCCGCGCGAAGTGCGCGAAGGAGCTGAACTCGATGTGACTGCCGGCCGCGGGGTCGCTCCACACGGTGGTGTTGTTGACGCCCGGGAAGTGGGCGGCCAGATGGATCTGCTTCAGCGGCTTGCTCATGGGTCTGCGGTCCTTCCGGCTCAGGCGGTTGCGTAGCGGTTGGCGGGGCGGGACAGACCCAGCAGTCCGCGCAGGGTGTCAGCCTCGTAGGAGCGGCGGAAGGCGTCGCGGCGCTGGAGTTCGGGGACCAGGGCCCGGGTGATGGCGGGGAGGTCGTGGCCGTGGACGGCGGGCCGCAGCCGGAAGCCGGTGAGTCCCGCAGACTGCAACTCCTGCAGAAGGTCAGCGAGTTGTACGGCGGTGCCGGTGAAGATCCGTGCGTCGGAGCGGTATTCGGCACCGGCCAGTGCGTCGAGGCGGTCGCGGCGGGCGGCGGCCTCGGCCGGGTCGTCGTCGAGGAAGACCACGAGGTCGCCGAAGACGTGCACCGGCTCGGCGGCGCGCCCGGCGGCCTCCTGTTCGGCGCGGATCTCCGCGACGATCGCGCGGGCCTGGCCGGCGTCGTGGGGGGTGACGTATCCGATGTCGGCCTGGCGGGCGACCAGCCGGTAGGGCACGGTCTGGTGGGCGAGGGCGCTGACGACCGGCTGGCCCTGCGGCGGGCGCGGGGTGATCGAGGGGCCCTTGACGCTGAAGTGGCGGCCCTCGAAGTCGATGTAGTGCAGCTTGTCGCGGTCGATGAAACGGCCGGTGCTGACGTCGCGGATCTCCGCGTCGTCCTCCCAGCTGTCCCAGAGCCTGCGCACGGCCTCCACGTGGTCGGCGGCCTCGTCGAAGAGGTCGGTGATCAGCTCCTGGGCGGCCGGACTGTCGAAGGTCTCGACCCGGGGGATCGCGCGCCGGCCGAAGTGGGCGGCCTCGTCGGGGCGCGCGCTGATCCGCACCCGCAGGCCCGCCCGGCCGGTGCTCACATAGTCCAGGGTGGCGATCGCCTTGGAGATGTGGAACGGCTCTGTGTGGGTGGCCACCACCGTCGGCACGAGACCTATGTGCCGGGTCAGCGGTGCGATGCGGGCCGCGGTCAGGACGGCGTCCAGCCGGCCGCGGACCTGGTCGGTGCGCGCGTCCGGCTCCAACAGGTGCGAGGACTGGAGGCCGAGGCCGTCCTCGAAGGTGACGAAGTCGATCAGGCCGCGCTCGGCCTCGGCGACCAGTTCGGCCCAGTGGCCGGCGGTGAACAGGTCCCGGGGCCGGGACACGGGCTCCCGCCAGGAGGCGGGGTGCCAGCCGGTGCCGTCGAGGGCGACGGCGAGGTGCAGCAGGGAAGAGGTAGGAGAGGGAGAAGGGGACACGGGTGGGTGCCTTCCTGGAGGTCCGTACGGGAGCACCGGCCCTCACGGGGAAGGGCCGGGCGGGGGCAACGGCGTCAGGAGCAACAGAGCGCGCCGGCCAGGCGCCGGAGGTCGATGTGCGGCCGGGGGTGGAGGTGGGCGGAACGCGGGACGCGGGTCACGTCCGTCACCTCCGTACGTCGGGCCCCGGGGGCCGTGCGGGCCCGTGCCGGGCGCGTCTCCTCCCCGGTCCCAACGGTCCGGTCGCACTGTCTGTTCCGGCCGCGCGCACCGGGACGGCCGCGGAAGACGGTTCCGCGGGCCGGCCGGCGGGTGGGCGGTGCGGTCAGGAGTTGTCGAGCGGCAGCCCGGGCGGGTTGACCTCGGAGGTGGTGACGGCCTCGTTGGAGAGGTTCCACGCCTTGAGCCAGGCGGCGTACTGGCCGTTCTTGATCAGGTGGTTGACGGCGTCGGCGACCGGCTCGGCCAGGCCGCTGCCCTTCTTCGCGGTGGCGGCGATGAGGCCCTGGAGCGACTCGCCGGCGCCGGAGAACGTGCCGGCGTTGCGGGTGGCGTTCGGCGTCTTCGCCGCCTGGGTGACGTGGTAGGCGATACCGGGATTGGGGCCGAAGAACGAGTCGATCTTGCCGCTGGACAGTGCCAGGTAGGTGCCGTTGCGGTCCGGGTAGTACTTGACGGTGAGCTTCTTGCCCTCCTTGGCCAGCTTGGCCTTCCACTCCAGCAGGAGCTTCTCCTGATTGGTGCCGGAGCCTACGGAGACGGTCTGGCCGGCGAGGTTCTCGTAGTTGTCGTCAAAGTTCCATTTGCTCTTCGCCGGCACCTCGAAGCCGAGGTTGTCCTGCCGGTAGGAGGCGAACTCGTACTTCTTCTTGCGTTCCTCGGTGTCGGTGACGTTGGAGAAGGCCACGTCGACCTTGCCGCTGTCCACGCCGACGAACAGATTCTCCCAGGTGGAGTTCCTCACCTCGGGCCGGAGTCCCAGCACCGCGGCCACCAGGCGGCCGAAGTCGGGTTCGGCGCCGGTGAGGGTCTTCTGGTCGCTGCCGACGTACGCCAGCGGCGCGAACCCGGAGGGAAGCGCGCCGACACCGACGACCAGCTTTCCGCTTCTGCGGACCGCGTCGGGCAGTTCGGCGCTGATCGACTTCACCTCGGAGACCTTGAGCGTGGTCTGCCGCGCGGCTCCGTTGGACAGCTTCCCCACGGTGACCGTGCCGGCGGGGTCCGACGTCCTGGTGGCGGCGTCGCTCTCTCCCCCGCAGGCGGCGAGCCCGGTCGCGAGGGTGGCGACGGCGGTGGCGGCGGTGACGCCACGCAGCAGGCTCCGGCGGGTGATGTGGGTAGGCATGACGGGCTGTCCTTGTCCTTGGGGTCTGCGGGTCTGTAGGTCTGCGGGGTGCACGGTGTGACGGGCCGCACGGTGCGGCGGTGCGGGTGAAGGGCGTGACGGGGGCGTGTGGAGGGGCGTCGGTGGTGTCAGAGGACCCTGGCGAGGAAGTCGCGGGTCCGCTCGTGCCGCGGCCGGTCCAACACCTCGCCGGGCGGCCCCTGTTCGACGATCCGGCCCGCGTCGATGAAGACGATCCGGTCGGCGACCTCGCGGGCGAAACCGATCTCGTGGGTGACGATGACCAGGGTCGTGCCGCTGGTCGCCAGATCCTTGATGACGGCCAGGACCTCACCCACGAGTTCGGGGTCGAGGGCCGAGGTGGGCTCGTCGAACAGGATGATCCCCGGGCGCAGGGCCAGGGCGCGGGCGATCGCCACCCGCTGCTGCTGGCCCCCGGACAGCTGCCGGGGGTAGGCGCCGGTCCTGTCCCCGAGGCCGACCCGGTCCAGCAGGGCGCGGGCCAGCTCCCGCGCCGCGCTCCGGGACAGCTTCCCGGTGGCCACGGGCGCGGCGGCGACGTTGTCGAGGACGGTCAGGTGCGGGAAGAGGTTGAAGTTCTGGAAGACGAACCCGATCCGGCTGCGCTGGGCGAGGATCTCCCGCTCGCTGAGCTCCTTGAGCCTCCCCCGGCCTTCCGCCGGCGGGGTCCCCCGCTTCCTTCGGTCACCCTGCCGCCGGACGCCGATCAGTTCGCCGCCCACGCTGACATGGCCGATATCGGGCTTCTCCAGGTGGTTGACGACCCGCAGCAGGGTGGACTTGCCGGAGCCGGACGGGCCGAGGATTACGGTGACCTCGCCGGGCCGCACGGTCAGGTCGATGCCGTCCAGCACCCGGTGGGCGCCGTACCACTTGTGCACGTCGTGGACCTCGACCGCGGCGGGCACGGCCTCGACTACGTCGGCGCTCATACGGCGGCCTCCCTGCGGATCCGGGCCCTGAGGTCGGTGAGTGCGGTGCGTGCCTTCTGCAGCGGCGTCGGCGGCAGGGAGCGGGTGGCGCCCCGGGCGTAGTGCCGCTCGACGTAGAACTGGACGACCGAGACGAGGCTCGTGAGGATCAGGTACCAGACGGTGACCACCAGGAGCAGCGGCACGATGTCGCCGGGGTAGGTGGAGCCCATCGTCTGCGCGGAGCCGAACAGGTCGAGCAGGGAGACGTAGAAGACCAGCGAGGTGCTCTTGACCAGGCCGATCAGCTGGTTGACGTAGTTCGGGACGATGGACCTGAGGGCCTGCGGGAAGACGATCTTCGTGAACTGGTAGCCCTTCGGCAGTCCGAGGGCGGAGGCCGCCTCGTGCTGGCCCTGGTCCACGGAGAGGATGCCACCGCGGACCACCTCGGCGGCGTAGGCCGCCTCGTTGAGGCTCAGGCCGACCACGGCGACGACCATGTCGGTGGCGAGCCGCGACTCGTCGAAGCGGAAGAAGGCGGGGCCGAAGGGCACTCCGACGCTGAGCGTCTGGTACAGCGCGCTGAAGTTGTACAGGAAGATCAGGACCACGATGAGGGGCACCGAGCGCAGCACCCACACGTAGGTCCAGCTGACCGCGCGCAGGACGGGGCTCCCGGAGAGCCGGGCCAGCGCGAGCAGGACTCCACCGAGCAGGCCCAACACGGCGCTGTATGCGGCGACTTCGAGGGTGATGAGCAGTCCGTCGACGATGGTGGGCCGCAGGAACCAGTAGCCGAACCGGTCCCACTGGTAGAAGGGGTTGGTGACCAGTCCGTGTGCGAACTGCGCGGCAAGGACCAGGACCACCGCGGTGGCGATCCACCGTCCGGGGCGGCGCAGCGGCCGAACGCGCTGCGCGCTGAGGGGTCTTGACGGGGTGTCGGTGGGTGGTGGCGCCTCGGCGAGGGACACGGTGGCGCCAGGGGGTTCACTCATGGAGGTGCTCCGGCAGAGTCGGATGCCCGGGACCGCGACGAACGCGAGCGGCCACGGCGCGGCGGCAGGGCGGGGATCGGCCTGCGGCGCGGCGGGACGCACGGAACGTGGGGAACCGGGAGCTGGGTGGACAACGGCACACCGTGCGGGCCGAGTTCGTCAGGAGGACGAGCGGCGTGCCGGGCAGCGGTGCGGCGGTGCGGTGAGGGCTGGGGAGAGTCCGTCAGCCCCGACAGCGGGCACGGCCCGGTGCGGTACACAGTGCGCTGTTGACGCGGAGCAGGTCGACGGCGCGATCGGCGACCAGGATGTCCGCGTACGGCGGTACGCAGCCCGCGGAGCGGCGTGCGGCCGTCCTGGGAGCTGCGTACATGTCGTCACCGTCACTGTTCCGGCCCTGCGGGCCTCGCGCTTACCGAAGAGTCGTCGGTCCGGTCGTCACCTGGGGCACCCCACCGCGTGCGAGGGTTGCCGGTCAGCCGGCCAGGGCCTGTGGCTGACGCTCATGACCTTCTGGACGTCAGTCAAGACAATCGGCCGATCCGATGTCAACACCCGTCCACCTGCTGGAACAGCGGGGTCGGTGGCGTGGAACGGCGGGAGCACGGCCGGGGCACGGCTACGACCGGAGGGCGGCGTGGCCGGCCCAGTCGAGGATCTGGACGGCCGCTCCGGCCGCCTCCAGGCCCCGGCAACGGGCGTGATGGCGGCGGGCGATGCCGTCGAGGTCGAGGTGGGCGGCGAAGGCCGGGTGGGCGGCCAGGTGGCGGGCGTGGGCCCACAGCGCTGGGTGGCCGGCGATGCGGTGCACGGCGGCGGCGTCCAGGTGATGCCGGTGCACGGTGTCGAGTTGCACCAGCGTAACGAACAACTCGACGTCGGCCGCCGTGAGTTGATCACCCATCAGATAGTCGTGCACGGTCAGGCGCCGCTCCAGCGCGCCCAGCGTGCCGAACAGGGTGTCGAGCGCCGCCGTCCGCTGCTCCGCGTCGGCGCCGGCCTGTCCGGCGCTCTGCGCGGCCGCGTCGACGCCCTGGGCGCACAGCCGTTCCACGGTCTGGATCTCCGTCTCCGTGCCGCACGGGTACAGCGCGGGACGGCCGCCGCCGAAGTG
Source organism: Streptomyces sp. NPDC005574 (assembly GCF_040605435.1). Classification (NCBI taxonomy): domain Bacteria; kingdom Bacillati; phylum Actinomycetota; class Actinomycetes; order Kitasatosporales; family Streptomycetaceae; genus Streptomyces; species Streptomyces sp. NPDC005574. The sequence goes on along the minus strand of NZ_JBEXCW010000175.1, from coordinate 1,014 downwards.
GCGGGCCAGGTCCCGTGTCACGTCCGGGGCGTGGGTGCTGACGATACGGCCCGACCAGGCGTCGCTGAGCACCGGCCCGACGGCGGCCCCCGAATACCGGTGCGCGCTCGCGTCGTAGAGCGGGCGCAGCACGGAGTACCCCCCGTCGGGACAGTCGGGGACGGCGTCCAGCACGGTCACCGGACACACGTCGGTGAGGCCGAGCAGGCTGTGCGTCACGGCGATGCGCAGTCCGCCGGCGCAGGCGGGCGACAGGTGGAGGTGGTAGCGGCCGGGCACGGCGTAGTGCCCACTGCGGGCGTCCCGCCCGATGCGGCCGCGGAAGGAGGGGGTGAGCGACGTGGAGGGGACGGGGGCGAGCGGCGTAACGGACATGGATCTCCCCGGGGTGGGTGCGCAGACGTACGCGCGGCGGAAGCGACGTCGGGCGATCGGCGGACGGCGGGCACGCGCGCGCCGGTCAGGGCGGTGCCGCGAGGGACACCGGAGGCGCGGGGTGCGGCCGGGCTCAGCCGAGGGGCGGCCTGATCGCGCTGCAGACACGCAGCAGATCGATGTGCCGGCGGGAGGTCAGGAGAGGCGACGGCGGGGTCGTAGGACTCACACGACTCCTGACCGGTCCGGCGCGCCCCATGTTTCCCTACCTGTTCACTAGGATTCTCATCAGGAGTGTGAATCCGCATCCAGGCCGCGTCAAGGGGACGTCCACCGACTGGTTACGGCGGTGTCGGGGCGGCAACGCGAAAAAGGGCCCCGCGGGCTCTCGCCCGCGAAGACCCTTCGCACCGTCGGGACGACAGGATTTGAACCTGCGACCCCTTGACCCCCAGTCAAGTGCGCTACCAAGCTGCGCCACGTCCCGGTGCCGTCCCACGGTGATCCGTGTGAACGCGCAGCCAAACCCTACCCCATACGCGTGGCCGCCCCGGTGCGCGACGGCCCGGGGCGGCATCGACGCCCTCGAGGCGGCGGTCGCCTCCCGCGGCGGGAACGTCACCGGAGTGATCTTCCACG
>NZ_JBEXCW010000174.1:0-8219 GCF_040605435.1 Streptomyces sp. NPDC005574 | reverse complement strand
GGGGGGGGGGGGGGGGGGGGGGGGGGGGGGGGGGGGGGGGGGGGGGGGGGGGGGCGCCCCCCGCCCCAACCCGCCCGCCCCTGCCGTCAGCGACCGTCAGGGGTGCGGCCGGCCGCGCCACGCCGACCGCACATGTGCCGGGCCCCCGCCGAGGAACGGCGGGGGCCCGGCACAGGTGACGCGTTACGCGGAAGCTGGCGGGTACAGCGATCTCGGGAGCTGGGCCGCCGCCGCCGAGTCCAGCAGCCACAGGGTGCGCTGCCGCCCGCGGGCGCCCGCCGCCGGAGCCTGCACCTCACCGGCGCCCGACAGGGCGATCGCCGCCGCGTTCGCCTTGTCCTCGCCGGCCGCCAGGAGCCAGACCTCGCGGGCCGCGCGGATCGCCGGCAGCGTGAAGGTCACGCGGGTCGGCGGCGGCTTGGGCGCGCCGTGGACGCCGACCACCGTGCGCTCGGTCTCCCGCACCGCGGGCAGTTCGGGGAACAGCGAGGCCACGTGGGTGTCCGGGCCGACTCCGAGCATCAGGACGTCGAACGTCGGCACCGAACCGTGGTTCTCGGGGCCGGCCGCGCGGGCCAGCTCCTCCGCGTGGGCGGCTGCCGCCGCGTCCACGTCGGCGCCGTACGGGCCGTCCGACGCGGGCATGGCGTGCACGCGCTTCGGGTCCAGCGGCACGGAGTCCAGCAGGGCCTCGCGGGCCTGCGTGACGTTGCGCTCCGGGTCGCCCTCCGGCAGGAACCGCTCGTCGCCCCACCACAGGTCCAGGCGCCCCCAGTCGATGGCGTCCCGGGCGGGCGCGGCCGCCAGCGCGGCGAGCAGCCCGTTGCCGTTGCGGCCGCCCGTCAGCACCACGGAGGCGAAGCCGCGCGAGGCCTGCGCGTCCACGATCTTCGTGATCAGGCGGGCCGCGGCGGCCTGTGCCATCAGCTCCTTGTCGCGGTGCACGACGAGCTGCGGGGTGTTCACTTCGCCGCCGCCTTCTTCACCGGGGTCTGCGCCGCCGCTTCCTCGGCGGGAGCTTTCGCAGCAGCCTCGACGGGAGTGGGGATCGCGCCCCCTTCTCCTTTGGCGACCGCCGCCCTCCCGCCGGGCGCGGCCTTGCCCCGGTCGTCGGAGGCGTGCAGCCGGTCCACCCCGAAGCGCAGCGCGGAGGCGTAGGTGTCGTCGGGGTCGAGCCGCCGCAGCTCCTCCGCGATCAGCTCGGCCGTGTCGCGGCGCTTGAGGGCCACCGCGCGGTGGGGCTGGCCCTCGATCGACAGGGTGGCCAGCGAACCGTCCGCCCGGTCCAGCACGATCGGTCCGCTGCTGGTCTCCATGCGGACCGCCGTGAGACCAGGACCGCCGGACAGCGACCGCTTGACCGGCACGTCCAGCCGGTCGGCGAGCCACATGGCGAGCAGCTCGCAGCTCGGGTTGAACTCCTCGCCCTCCACCTCGACGGCCTTCACCTCGCAGGTGACCTGGTCCAGTGCGGCGGCCAGCATCGAGCGCCAGGGCGTGATGCGGGTCCACGACAGGTCCGTGTCACCGGGGGTGTAGGTGTCGGCGCGGGTGCTGAGGTCGCGCACCGGCTGCTCGGAGGCGTAGGTGTCGGTGACCCGGCGCTGGGCGAGCGCGCCCAGCGGGTCCTGCGCCGGGTCGAGCGGCGCGTTGACCGGCCACCAGACCACCACCGGGGCGTCCGGCAGCAGCAGGGGCAGGACCACCGACTGCGCGTGGTCCGCCACCTCGCCGTACAGCCGCAGCACCACCGTCTCGCCGGTGCCCGCGTCCGCGCCCACCCGCACCTCGGCGTCCAGGCGGGACTTCGTACGGTCGCGCGGGGAGCGGGAGACGCGCCGGATGACCACGATCGTGCGCGAGGGGTGCTCGTGCGAGGCGTCGTTGCCGGCCTTCAGGGCGTCGTAGGCGTTCTCCTCGTCGGTGACGATGACCAGGGTGAGCACCATGCCGACGGCGGGCGTGCCGATGGCGCGGCGGCCCTGCACGAGCGCCTTGTTGATCTTGCTGGCCGTGGTGTCCGTGAGGTCTGTCTTCATGGCCGGCGCCAGCTCCGTCCGTCTCGCTCGAGCATTTCGTCCGCCTCGACGGGACCCCACGTGCCGGACGCGTACTGCGCGGGCTTGCCGTTCTTGTCCCAGTACTGCTCGATCGGGTCGAGGATCTTCCAGGACAGCTCGACCTCCTCGGTGCGCGGGAAGAGGTTCGAGTCGCCGAGCAGGACGTCGAGGATGAGGCGTTCGTACGCCTCCGGGCTGGACTCCGTGAACGACTCGCCGTAGGCGAAGTCCATGGACACGTCCCGGATCTCCATCGAGGTGCCCGGGACCTTGGAGCCGAAGCGGACGGTGACGCCCTCGTCGGGCTGGACGCGGATGACGATCGCGTTCTTGCCGAGCTCCTCCGTCGCCGTGTGGTCGAAGGGGGAGTGCGGGGCGCGCTGGAAGACGACCGCGATCTCGGTGACCCGGCGGCCCAGGCGCTTGCCGGTGCGCAGGTAGAAGGGGACGCCCGCCCAGCGGCGGTTGTCGACCTCCACCTTGACGGCCGCGTAGGTGTCGGTCTTCGACTTGGGGTCGATGCCGTCCTCTTCGAGGTAGCCGACGGCCTTCTCGCCGCCCTGCCAGCCCGCCGCGTACTGTCCGCGCACGGTGGCGGTGCCCAGGTCGGCGGGGAGCCGGACGGCGCCGAGCACCTTGGTCTTCTCGGCGGCCAGTGCGTCCGCGTCGAAGGAGGCGGGCTCCTCCATCGCGGTGAGCGCCATCAGCTGGAGCAGGTGGTTCTGGATGACGTCACGGGCGGCACCGATGCCGTCGTAGTAGCCGGCCCGGCCGCCGATGCCGATGTCCTCGGCCATCGTGATCTGCACGTGGTCCACGAAGGACCGGTTCCAGATCGGCTCGAACATCGTGTTGGCGAAGCGCAGCGCCAGGATGTTCTGGACCGTCTCCTTGCCGAGGTAGTGGTCGATGCGGAAGACCTGGTCGGAGCCGAAGACCTCGTGCACGACCTTGTTGAGCTCCTCGGCCGACTTCAGGTCGTGGCCGAAGGGCTTCTCGATCACCGCGCGGCGCCAGGAACCGTTCTCCTGGTCGGCCAGCCCGTGCTTCTTCAGCTGCTGGATGACCACCGGGAAGGAGCGCGGCGGCACGGACAGGTAGAAGGCGAAGTTGCCGCCCGTGCCCTGTGCCTTGTCCAGCTCCCCGATGGTGGCGCGCAGCCGCTCGAAGGCGTCGTCGTCGTCGAAGGTGCCCTGGACGAAGCGCATCCCCTGGATGAGCTGCTGCCAGACCTCCTCACGGAACGGCGTACGGGCGTGCTCCTTGACGGCGTCGTGGACCTCCTGTGCGAAGTCCTCGTGCTGCCACTCCCGCCGGGCGAAGCCGACCAGCGAGAAACCCGGTGGCAACAGGCCCCGGTTCGCGAGGTCGTAGACGGCGGGCATGAGCTTCTTCCGGGACAAATCGCCCGTGACGCCGAAAATGACCAGACCCGACGGCCCCGCGATACGCGGGAGCCGTCGGTCTGCGGGGTCACGCAGCGGGTTGCTGCTTGACAAATCTTCAGCCCTCCGAAGGGGCGAGGCGCTGGAGCTCCGCCTCGGTCGACTTGAGCAGGTCGTTCCAGGACGCCTCGAACTTCTCGACGCCTTCTTCCTCCAGCAGCTGCACCACTTCGTCGTAGCCGATGCCGAGCTTCTCGACGGCGTCGATGTCGGCGCGCGCCTGCTCGTAGGTGCCCGCGACGGCGTTGCCGCGGATCTCGCCGTGGTCCTCGGTCGCGAAGAGCGTGGCCTCCGGCATGGTGTTGACCGTGTTCGGCGCGACGAGCTCGTCGACGTACAGGGTGTCCTTGTACGCCGGGTCCTTCACGCCGGTCGAGGCCCACAGCGGGCGCTGCTTGTTGGCGTGCGCCTTGTCCAGGGCCAGCCAGCGCTCGGAGGCGAAGACCTCCTCGTACGCCTGGTACGCCAGCCGGGCGTTGGCCACGCCCGCCTTGCCGCGCGCGGCCTTGGCCTCCGGCGTGCCGAGGGCGTCGAGCCGCTTGTCGATCTCGGTGTCCACGCGGGACACGAAGAAGGACGCCACTGAGTGGATCTTGGAGAGGTCCAGGCCGCGTTCCTTGGCCTTCTCCAGGCCGGCGAGGTAGGCGTCCATGACCATGCGGTAGCGCTCGAGCGAGAAGATCAGCGTGACGTTGACGCTGATGCCGAGGCCGATGACCTCGGTGATCGCCGGGATGCCCGCCTCGGTGGCCGGGATCTTGATGAGCGTGTTGGGGCGGTCCACCAGCCAGGCCAGCTGCTTGGCCTCGGCGGTGGTCGCCTTGGTGTTGTGCGCCAGGCGCGGGTCGACCTCGATCGAGACCCGGCCGTCCTGGCCGTTGGTCGCGTCGAACACCGGCCGCAGGATGTCGGCGGCGTCACGGACGTCCGCCGTCGTGATCATGCGGATGGCCTCTTCGACGGTCACCTTGCGGAAGGCGAGGTCGGAGACCTGCTGGTCGTAGCCGTCGCCCTGCGAGATGGCCTTCTGGAAGATCGACGGATTGGTGGTGACGCCCACGACGTGCTGCTGGTCGATCAGCTCGGCGAGGTTGCCGGACGTGATCCGCTTGCGCGACAGGTCGTCCAGCCAGATCGCGACGCCCTCCTCGGAGAGGCGCTTGAGTGCGTCTGTCATGGAAAATGCATCTCCTACGTGTCGTATATGAGCGTCAGCGCTGGGCGGCGGCGATGGATTCCCGGGCCTTGGCGGCCACGTTCTCGGCAGTGAAACCGAACTCGCGGAAGAGCACCTTGCCGTCGGCCGAAGCACCGAAGTGCTCCAGGGAAACGATGCGACCGGCGTCGCCCACGTACTTGTGCCAGGTGAGACCGATGCCGGCCTCCACCGCGACGCGCGCCTTCACCGCCGGCGGCAGGACGCTGTCCCGGTACCCCTGGTCCTGCTCCTCGAACCACTCCACGCACGGCATGGACACGACCCGCGTCGGCACCCCGTCGGCCTGGAGCTGCTCACGCGCCTCGACGGCCACGTGCACCTCGGAACCGGTGGCGATCAGGACGACCTCGGCCTCGCCGCCTTCCGCCTCGAACAGGACGTAACCGCCCTTGACGGTGTTCTCGTCGGACTCGTACGTGGGTACGCCCTGACGGGTCAGCACCAGGCCGTGCGGGGCGCCCTTGCCGAAGACCTTGGTGTAGCGCCGCAGGATCTCGCGCCAGACGATCGCGGTCTCGTTGGCGTCCGCCGGGCGCACGACGTTCAGGCCCGGGATCGCGCGCAGCGAGGCGAGGTGCTCGACCGGCTGGTGGGTGGGGCCGTCCTCGCCGAGGCCGATGGAGTCGTGCGTCCACACGTACGTCACCGGGAGGTGCATCAGCGCGGACAGGCGCACGGCGTTGCGCATGTAGTCGGAGAACACCAGGAAGGTGCCGCCGTAGACACGGGTGTTGCCGTGCAGGGTGATGCCGTTCATCTCCGCGGCCATGGAGTGCTCGCGGATGCCGAAGTGGATGGTGCGGCCGTACGGGTCGGCCTCCGGCAGCGGGTTGTCCCCCGGAAGGAACGAGCTGTTCTTGTCGATCGTGGTGTTGTTGGAGCCGGCCAGGTCGGCCGAGCCGCCCCACAGCTCCGGGATGACCGCGCCCAGGGCCTGGAGGACCTTGCCGGACGCGGCGCGGGTGGCGACACCCTTGCCCGTCTCGAAGACCGGGAGCTTCTCCTCCCAGCCGGCCGGCAGCTCGCCCGCGGCGATGCGGTCGAACTCGGCGGCGCGCTCCGTGTTGCTGCCCCGCCACTCCTGGAAGGACTTCTCCCACTCGGCCTTGGCCTGGCGGCCCCGCTCACCCAGCGCGCGGGTGTGCTCGAGGACCTCGTCGGCGACCTCGAAGGACTTCTCGGGGTCGAAGCCGAGGACCCGCTTGGTGGCCGCGACCTCGTCGTCGCCGAGGGCCGAGCCGTGCGCGGCCTCGGTGTTCTGCGCGTTCGGCGCCGGCCAGGCGATGATCGAGCGCATCGCGATGAACGACGGCCGGTCCGTGACCTGCTTCGCGGCCTCGATCGCGTCGTAGATCGCGTGCGGGTCGAGGTCGCCGTCCGGCTTGGGCGCGACGCGCTGCACGTGCCAGCCGTACGCCTCGTAGCGCTTGACGGTCTCCTCGGAGACGGCCGTCTCCGTGTCGCCCTCGATCGAGATGTGGTTGTCGTCCCACAGCAGCACCAGGTTGCCGAGCTTCTGGTGGCCCGCCAGCGAGGACGCCTCCGCGGAGATGCCCTCCTGGAGGCAGCCGTCACCGGCGACGCAGTAGATGAAGTGGTCGAAGGGCGACTCGCCCTGCGCGGCCTCCGGGTCGAACAGACCGCGCTCGTAGCGGGCGGCCATCGCCATGCCCACCGCGTTGGCGACACCCTGGCCAAGCGGCCCGGTCGTCGTCTCCACACCGGTGGTGTGCCCGTACTCCGGGTGACCCGGCGTCTTCGAGCCCCAGGTCCTGAAGGCCTTCAGATCGTCCAGCTCCAGGCCGAAACCGGCCAGGTACAGCTGGGTGTAGAGGGTCAGGGAGGAGTGGCCCGCGGACAGCACGAACCGGTCGCGTCCGACCCACTCGGGGTCGGCGGGGTCGTGCCGCATCACCTTCTGGAACAGGGTGTAGGCGGCGGGCGCGAGGCTCATCGCCGTACCGGGATGGCCGTTGCCGACCTTCTGTACGGCGTCGGCGGCCAGGACTCGGGCGGTGTCGACCGCTCGCTGGTCCAGCTCGTTCCACTCGAGGTCTGTGGTGGTCGGCTTGGTGCTCACCCTGGGTCAGGGCTCCTTTCCACATGTCACGCATGTCGGATGCCGGTGCACTGGGCGCCCCGGCCGTTGTCGAGCCTACCCCCGTAAGTACGTGCGTTTTTTCGAGTCATTCCAGACTGCCGGGACTCTTCGGGATCCGCCTCCCGACTGGGCCGTCCCGTGTTCGGCAAGTGAATACGGAGCCGCTCGTCCGAGTGCTCAATCGAGTCCCGTACGGCTCTTCCGGCGCCCCCGTCCAACACGACCCCACCCCCGCGAATGCCGGGGTCTGGGCAACGTCTACAGTGGCGTGGTACGCGCGAGCCTTTACCGGGAGTTCACACCCGGGGCTCGCTGGGATGTCTCTGTCAGGGGTGTGCGTGACGGCCGTTGAATCCCGTCCAGCGGGGATGATCGGGACGAGCCAGAGCCCGAACCACCGGCCGTTCGGGGCCCGTGTCAAGGCGTTCGTGGCGCTGACCAAGCCGCGGATCATCGAGCTGCTGCTGATCACCACCGTTCCGGTGATGTTCCTCGCCCAGCAGGGCGTGCCGGATCTGACGCTGGTGCTGCTCACCTGCCTCGGCGGCTACCTCTCCGCGGGGGGCGCCAACGCCCTGAACATGTACATCGACCGCGACATCGACGCGCTGATGGACCGCACCTCGCAGCGCCCGCTGGTCACCGGCATGGTCAGCCCGCGCGAGTGCCTCGCCTTCGGCATCACCCTGGCGGTCGTCTCCACCCTGCTGTTCGGCCTCGCGGTCAACTGGCTGTCGGCCTGGCTGTCGCTCGGCGCACTCCTCTTCTACGTCGTGGTCTACACGATGATCCTCAAGCGCCGCACCTCGCAGAACATCGTCTGGGGCGGCATCGCCGGCTGCCTCCCGGTGCTCATCGGCTGGTCGGCCGTCACCGACTCCATGTCGTGGGCGCCCGTCGTCCTCTTCCTCGTCATGTTCTTCTGGACGCCGCCGCACTACTGGCCGCTGTCGATGAAGGTGCGCGAGGACTACGCGCGCGTGGGCGTGCCGATGCTGCCCGTGGTCGCCTCCAACAAGGTCGTCGCCCGGCAGATCGTCCTCTACAGCTGGGTGATGGTCGGCGTGTCGCTGCTGCTGACCCCCCTCGGCTACACCGGCTGGTTCTACACGACGGTCGCGCTGCTGGCCGGCGGGTTCTGGCTCTGGGAGGCGCACGGACTGCACAACCGCGCCAAGGCCGAGGTGACGGGCGGCCAACTGAAGGAGATGCGGCTGTTCCACTGGTCCATCACCTACGTCTCCCTGCTGTTCGTCGCGGTCGCGGTGGACCCCTTCCTGCGCTAGCAAATCTCCGACGGGCGGGGTGCGTGGCCACCGTGACCGATCCGGCGGTCCACCTCACGGCCGGCCAGTGGATCTGGGAGTGGAACCGGGCCGCCCCTGAGGCGAGGC
>NZ_JBEXCW010000173.1:0-8581 GCF_040605435.1 Streptomyces sp. NPDC005574 | reverse complement strand
GCGATCTCACCCGACTGCACCTCGTCGACCGCCTTACGGCCCTCGGCGGGCGCCAGGTCGAACAGGTAGGGCGGGTTCGCGGTCGCCTCGGCGAACGCGGCGGCCGCCGGTTCCAGGACGGGCTGAACCGGCTCGAAGGTGTACGACATCTGCTGCTCCTGTGGTTCGTTGCTGGGTCGTTGCCTGCTGGGCCGTGGCGTGCTTCGCCGTGGGGCATGACGTGACGCGCCCGGGGCTGCGGTCGGCTGTGCCGTGACGCCTTGGGTTTCACGTTAAATGTGACCTGCGGGGACGGATTGCCCACGAGTGCACGGGCGTGGACCCCACAGCGCACGAGGACGGGAGCCGTGCGCCGGCCATGTGGCCCGGGGCCCCATGTTCGGCTCGGGGCCGGGTCCGCGAGTCCGGCCGAGCCGGACGAAAGACGCTATGGGCGACGAGCCCACGCGCCCCGGCCGGCCGTGTCCCGCCACTCGCTGGGGGACATGCCGTACGCGGCCCGGAACACCCGGCTGAAGTGCGTGGCGCTCAGGAAGCCCCAGCGGCCGGCGACCGCGGCGATCGTCTGCCGGTCGCGGACCCGGTACAGCAGATCCCGCCGGCACTCCTCCAGGCGGCGGCGCTGTATCCAGCGGCCGACCGTGGTGCCCTCGTCCTGGAACAGGCGGTGCAGGTAGCGCACCGAGATGTGCTGGGCGCCCGCGATGGACTCGGGGGACAGGCCCGGGTCGGCCAGCCGCCCGTCGATGTGGCGCACGATGCGCGTCATGAGCGGTGAGTGGGCGCGGGGCGCGCCCGTCGCGTCCTTGCCCAGGTGCCCGGTGGCCAGGGTCGCCAGGAGGTTCACCGCGTTCCAGGCCAGCATCTCGGCGACCGGGGGCCGGGAGGACGAGACGGTGTCGGCGAGTTCGGACAGGAACGGCGACAGCAGCGTGCCCAGTCGCGAGGACCGGCTGACCGGGGCCGCCATGACCTGCCGCAGGTCGCCCTCCTCCAGGCCCAGCGCCTCGCGCGGCACCAGGAAGACCTTCAGCCGGACGTCCCCGGGGGCGTCCAGCACCGGCGGCCGGTCGGCGTCGTAGAAGCAGATGTCCCCGGGGCCGACGCGGACCTCCCGGGGCCGCCGCGTGTCGGTCGCGGCGGCGGGGGAAGGGGTGGTGGCGCCCCGGACGCCCACGAAGAGGTACTCGCCCGGGCCCCGTACGACCAGCCGGTGGGCCGCCGGACGGGGGCGCCCGGCTCCGTCCGCCGGGGCGGGCAGCCGGGTCGGGGCCCGGTCGGTGACGACGATCTCGAGGCCCATGGGCATCCGGCACACCTGTTCCTGCCACACCATCTGTCCTCGCTTCCACGGCCGGCTGAAGAACCGTCCTTCACCTCGGGTGGAGCCTAGGAAGGAGGAAGTGTAAAAGAAGTGACGGAGGAGTGACAGTCGCGGCCGTGGCCCGGTGACCGGCCGCCCGTGGGGTCGTCGGTGTCGCCGAGTTCGGCGGCGAAAACCCGCAGCAGGTCGTGCGTGACGTAGTGGCCGGGAGCGTGTTCGGTGACGAGGTGGGCGTCGGCGAGTTCGTCGAGGACGAGCCTGGCCGTGCGGACCGGGAGCCCGGTGAGAGCGGCGGCCGCGTCCGCGGTGAGGTCCGGGCCGGGGTGCCGCGGCAGCAGCCGGAACAGCCGCGCGCCGTCGGGCCGCAGCCGCCGGTAGGAGCAGGTGAAGGCGGTACGGACGTCGGCCCCACCGCCCGGGTCCGCGAACGCGTCGAGGCCGTTCCCGGCGGCACTCAGGGCGGCGGCGATCGCGCCGAGCGGAAAGTCCGGGCGCGTCACGATCCGGGCCGCCACCCCTGCGAGGGCCAGCGGCAGCCGGCCGCAGCGCGCGACGATCTCTTCCACCGCCGCCGGCTCGGCGACCAGACGCTCGTGGTCCACCCGCGCCGCCAGCAGCGCCCGCGCGTCCCGCACCGAGGGCAGGTCCAGGCGCAGCGGCCGGGCACCGGAGGCGACCAGCCCGGACAGCCCGTTACGGCTGGTGATGAGCGTCAGACAGCCGGGCGAGGCGGGCAGCAGCGGCCTGACCTGCTCGGTGTCCAGGACGTCGTCCAGCACCACCAGCAGCCGCCGGCCCGGCAGCAGGCTGCGATACAGGCCCGCGAGGGCGCCCGGTCCCGCCGGCATCTGCCGCGGTGTCACCCCGAGCGCCGCGAGCATTCCGCGCAGCGCTTCCTCCGGCCGCAGCGGAGCCCGCGAGGGCGCGTGCCCCCGCAGGTCGACGTGGAGCTGGCCGTCCGGGAACCGGCCGGCGACCTCGTGCGCCCAGCGGACCGCGAGGGTGGACTTGCCGATCCCCGGCATCCCGGTGATCACAACCGTCGCGGGCGCCCCGGCCCCGTCCGGCACCGACTCGGTGACCTCCCGCAAAGCGCCGAGCTCCGTGCGCCTGCCCGTGAACCCCTTGAGATCGGGTGGCAACTGGGCGGCGCGCACGAGCGGTTCGGGCTCCGTGAGCCCGGCGGTCTCCGCCGGATACCGGGTCGGGCCGGTCGTGCCGCGAGCCGGACGCAGCTCCTGGCGGAGCACCCGGGTGTGCGCCGCGGCCAGCTCGGCACCCGGCGCCACCTTCAACTCCCTTGCCAGCAGCCGCCGTACGCCGTCGTACGCGTCCAGCGCCTGGGCCTGCAGACCGGCCGCGGCGAGCCCCATGACCAGCCTGGCGTGCAACGACTCGTTCAGCGGGTCGAGTTGGAGGGCCTGACGCAGTCGTGGCAGAACCTCCTCCGTCCTGCCGCACAGCAGCGCCGCGTCGGCCGCCATCGTCGTCGCCTGCACGAGTTCACGCTCCACGGCGGCGAACAGCGCGTGCTCACGCGCCCTCGCGGGGATGCCCATGGCGACGGGCCCACGCCAGGCACCGAGCGCCTCGACGAAGTGCCGCAGCGCCACCTCGGGCCTGCCGGTGGCCGCCGCCCGCTTGCCGTGGTTGGTGAGGGCGCGGAAACGCAGCAGGTCGACCTCGTCCTCGTCCGCCGCCAGCACGTAGCCGCCGGTCCGGCGCGGCAGCCGTCGCCCGGGCTCCCGGGGCGCCAGCCCGGGTTCCAGCAGCCGTCGCAGCGCCCCGACGTAACGGCGTACGACGTTGACCGCGCTGGCCGGCGGTCGCTCGGGCCAGAGCACCTCGACGATCCCGTGGGCCGTCACCGGCTGACCGCCCCGCACCACGAGCAGGCCCAGCACGGCGCGTTGCTGGGGGAACCCCAGGTCGAGTTCCCTCTCCCCCTCGCGCACCCGGAGGGGACCCAGTACCTCGAACCGCATCAACTGTCGAAACTCCGTCTTGCCGCACGTCTCGTGCACGAACAGGCGCAGAGCACGACGGGCTCCCTCGGCCGCCGCTCCCTGTCAGCAGCCTAGTGTCCGGCCGGGCGGTTTTCGCATGTCATGAGGGGGGGGAGGGGGCTGGCCCCTGGGGTGTGGGGCGGGGCGGGGGTGCCTGGCGTATGGCGACCGCTGGGCGGCAGGGGGTGGCTGGCCGGCGGCCGGTCGGCGAGCGGCGGGCTGGCGTGCGGCTGGCTGGCGTACGGCCGCGTGGTGTGCGGGCGCCTGGTGTGCGGCCGGCTGGCGTGCGGCCGGCTGGCGTGCGGTCGCTTGGCGTACGGCCGGCGCATGCCCGCGTGGGTTGCTACGAGACGGCGAGTGACGGGTTCCCGGCCGGTGGCGTCAGCCGGTCCGACGCCGCCGCCCGGCTCTGCCACTCACTGGGCGACATGTCGTAGGCGCCCCGGAAGGCCCGGCTGAAGTGCGACGGACTGGTGAAGCCCCAGCGGTGCGCCACGGCGGCCACGGTGAGCCGGCGATGCGGTGCCCGGCCCAGGTCCCGTCGGCAGGCGTCGAGCCTGCGCTGCCGTACCCACTGCCCGACCGTCGTGTCCTCGCCCTGGAAGAGCTTGTGCAGATAGCGGACGGAGATGTGGTGGGCGAGAGCGATCGACTCCGGCGACAGGTCCGGGTCCGTCAGGTGCAGTTCGACGAAGTCGCGGATGCGGGACAGCGTCTGCGCGCCGACGTCCGCGGGCTCGGCCGTCCGCGCGCCGAGGAGTTCCGTGACCAGTACGGCGAGCAGGTCCACCGCGTTGCGCGCGAGCCGGTCCCCGATCCGCGTCCGGCGCAGCCCCACCTCCGAGGCGAGGAGCGTCAGGAAGTTCGACACCAGCGCCGGCACGCCGTCCGCGCAGCTCAGCGACGCCCCGGTGAGGCGGCGCAGCTCGGACTCGGTGATCCCCAGGCAGGCTCGCGGGATGCGGAAGACCGTCATCCGGACGTCGTCCCCGAAACGCGGAAGGCCGGGCCGCCCCGGAGCGCAGAACACGATGTCGCCGGCTGCCAGCGGCACCTCGGCACCGTCGCGCGCGACCGTGACGCTGCCGCGGGCGTGCACAGCGGCGTAGAGGGCGTCGTCGTGCGCCGGGTCGGTGTCCGCGGGCCAGGGCAGGACGAGCCCGCCCGGACCGTCGGACCGGAAGACGGAGATGCTCAGCTGCCCGAGACCTTCACCGGTCGGTTGCGTGGGACTTTCATCGGTCGACTGCCTGAGACCTTTGTCGGCCGGCTGCCTGAGACCTTCACCGGCGGGCTGCCTGGACCTTTCACCGGCGGCCTGCCTGGAACTTTCACCGGCCGGCATCGGCCACCTCCTCGGCCGTCCGGTGGCGGCTCATGCGCGGCGTTCGTCTGCGGGTGTGCGGCGCGAGCCGCGTGCCGCCGTTTCTCGTCAGCTCTCCCATGAGCAGCAGTGTTTGTCGCCGGGCGTCCGCGCCAGCATCGCACGGCGTAGGGATCCGGACGGCGGGTCTCCTCCTGTCCTCTCTCGGGGGCCCTTCCCTGACAAGTTCTACAGAACGAAGATCAGAGCGAACAATTTCGGAACCCCGAGCGCACGGTTCTGTCCCTGTGGCGCACAGTCGGTGGGTTGCGTGAGCGGGTGCGATGGGCGGCGGGCGGCGGGCGGGGCGGGCACGGGGGACGGGGCGTGCGCGTGTACGGCGTCGACATGTGCGGTGCCGATGCGTGCGTGCCGACATGTGTGGTGCCGACGTGTGCCGCGTGGCTTGCGCGGCGTGGGCGTGGGCGGCGTGCGCGTGCGCGGTGGCCGGTCCGGAAGAACCGTTTCCCTCGGGAGGTGTGCGCGGAGCAGCCGTTCCTCCTCGGGAGGTGGGTGCGGCGTGGCAGGATCGGGCGCCATGAGGGCGTCCCCTGCGATACGTGGCCTGCGCGCGGCGGTGTTCGCGGCGTGGTGCGTGCTGCTCGCCGCCGGGGGACACGTACTGGCGACAGGCATGGTGCCGCCGGTGTGGGCACAGGCCGCCGCGTTCCTGCCGCTCTGCGCGGTCGGATACCTGTCCGGCGGCCGCGAGCGGTCCCTCGCCGCCATCGGTGCCGGGACGCTCACGGCACAGGGGGCCCTCCACCTCGCCTTCGACGCGGTCCGACCGCGTACCGCTACGGGCGGGCAGGGGATGGGGGCGGTGGACGAGACCCGTGGCGGGCGCGGGACGTGCGCCATGCCGAGCATGTCGAACACGCGGGGCATGCAGCACATGCAGGGAATGCAGGGAATGCGTATGTCGCCTCCGCACACGGCGCACCCGCACATGGTGCATGGCCACATGGCCTCTTCCAACATGGTGCATCCGCACATGGTGGCCGCCCATGCCCTGACGTCCCACGCGACGGTCGCCCATGTGATGGCCGCCGTCGGGCTGACGTGGTGGCTGCGGTGCGGAGAGGCGGCCCTGTGGTCGCTGCTGCGCCGGGCGGTCACGTTCGTCCCGGGGCTCGCCGCCTGGTGGCAGGTGAACAGCGGGACGCGGTGCGTTCCGGCGGTGCCCGGTCCGGTCCGCCCGGCGGCCGGCGGCCCGGCGTCCCTCCGGCAGGTCCTGCTGCGGCACGCGGTGCACCGGCGCGGTCCGCCGACGGCGATCTCCTTCGCGATCTGACGGAATGTCCCCGCACACCTCATGAGTACGGAGATCGACTCAGCCATGTCCCGAACCCGTTCCACCCTCCGCCGCGCCGGCGTCGTGACCGCCCTCGCCGCCGCCTCGGTCCTGACCGCCGCGGGCATCGCCTCCGCGCACGTCACCGTCCACCCGGACGGTTACGCCAAGGGCGCCACGGACGGCGTCCTGTCCTTCCGTGTCCCCGACGAGGAGGACACCGCCGCCACCACGAAGGTGCAGGTCTTCCTGCCCACCGACCACCCGGTCCTCGGTGTGCTCGTCTCCCCGCGCGACGGCTGGACCCCCAAGGTGACCACCACGAAGCTCAAGACCCCCGTCAAGACGGACGACGGCACCATCACCGACGCCGTCTCGGAGGTCACCTGGACCGGCGGCCGGGTCGGGCCGGGCCAGTACGAGGACTTCGACATCGCGTTCGGCCAACTCCCCGAGGACACCGGCAAGCTCACCTTCAAGACCCTGCAGACCTACTCCGACGGCAAGGTCGTCCGCTGGATCGAGGAAGCGGCGCAGGACGGGCAGGAACCGGAGAACCCGGCGCCGGTCCTCAAGCTGACCGCGGCCGGCACGGACACACAGGCCGCCTCACCGACCGGCTCCGCGAGCGACGCGGGCAGGACGGCGGCCCCGTCCGGGGCGACGGCCTCGGCGAGCGACTCGACCGCGCGCGGTCTCGGCATCGCCGGCCTGGTCGTCGGCGTACTGGGCCTGGCGGCCGCGGCGTTCGCCGTCGTGCGCGGCCGCTCGCGCACCGGCGGCTGAGCGACGCGCCGGGAATTCCCGTACACACGTGCACAGCGCGACGGTCGGGGTCCGGATGCGAGGATGAGGCGCCATGACCGCAGGGTGGGGATCACGCACGGTACGGGCCGCGGTGTTCGCGGCCGTCTGTGTGCTGCTCGCCGCCCTCGGTCACGTCCTCATGTCCGGCCGGCACGTGCCCGCCTGGGCGATGGCCCTGGGCCTGGCGGCCACCGCGGGCGCGGGCTGGTGTCTCGCCGGCCGTGAACGCGGCCTGCCGGCCGTCACGGCGTTCGTGGTCGCCGTGCAGACGGCCCTCCACACGGCGTTCTCCCTCGCCCAGTCGGACGGACATGCCACCGGCTTCGCCGCGATGGGGTTCCCCGCCATGGGGACCGCCGACATGGGCCGCGCGGACATGTGGGGCTCGGACATGTGGGGCGCGGACATGGGGTCAATGCCCATGGACCGCGCTCCCCTTGCCTCCATGGACGCGTCGCCCATGGACGCCATGCCCATGCCCCCGTTGGAAGCCATGGGTACGGGCCACATGGGCATGGACCACACGGGCATGGGCATGGACCACATGCATCACCTCGGGCAGTCGACGGCCGACGGCACCACCTCGTCCGTCGGCATGCTCGCCGCGCACCTGCTGGCCGCGCTGCTGTGCGGACTGTGGCTCGCGTACGGGGAGCGGGCCGCCTTCCGCATCCTGCGGACCGTCGCCGCCCGGCTGGCTGCACCGCTGCGGTTGCTGCTCGCGCTCCCGACTCCGCCGCACCGCCCTCGCCCGCACGTCCGCCGCCGTTGTGCGGACCGGGCGCCCCGCCTGCTCCTTCTCGTCCACGCGATCACCTCGCGGGGACCACCACCGGGGACGGCTGTCGTCTGACGACAGCGCGCGACCCGGGGCGGCCCCTGTGCGCCCCGGGCCTCGGCCGTACGCCCGCGTGAGCGTCGTACGGCCGTCTCCCCCGCCCCCGGACCGACCGGACCACCGCGCAGGCGCGTGACCGACCGCGCCCGCGCGCCTCGTCCGGCCTCCGGGCGACCCGAGAAGGACCCCAGGTGATCACTCCTGTCCTGACCGTCCCGCGCGGCCACGGCGACAAAGGCGGCGGCGAACCGGGCGGCGAACACGTCGCCCCACTCACGGGCCGAGGCGGCCCTGGGCGCGGGCGCATAACCGTCTCCTCCGACGAGTCGATCACCGCCTGGGCGCTGGCCGCCCGGGGCGGTGACACGGACGCCGTCGAGCGGTTCGTGCGGGCCCTGCACCGTGACGTGCTGCGGTACGTCGCCCATCTGTGCGCCGATCCCCAGGCGGTGGACGACCTCGCGCAGGACACGTTCCTGCGGGCGCTCGGCAGCCTGCACCGGTTCGAGGGCCGTTCCTCGGCCCGTGCCTGGCTGTTGTCCATCGCCCGTCGCGCGGTGATCGACGGCTACCGCCGGACCGCCGCCCGGCCACGGCTGTGCGACGCGCCGGACTGGCAGTTGGCGGTCGAGCGCGCCCAGCCGAGAGGTCTGCCCGGCTTCGACGACGGGGTGGTGCTGCACGACCTGCTGGCGGCGCTGCCGGTCGAGCGGCGGGAGGCGTTCGTGCTCACCCAGCTGCTCGAACTTCCCTACGCGGAAGCGGCCTTGGTGAGCGGCTGCCCGATCGGCACCCTGCGCTCACGCGTGGCCCGCGCCCGCGCGACGCTCGTCGGTCTGCTGGCCGACCCGCACGAGTCCGCCGCCCGACCGCCGGCCACGACCCCGCCGGCAGCCCGACGCCCCGCCGTGCCGAAGCCGACGCCCGCGCTCACGGCCCTGCCGGCAGC
>NZ_JBEXCW010000172.1:0-8969 GCF_040605435.1 Streptomyces sp. NPDC005574 | reverse complement strand
CTTCGGTCTTGCGTTTCCGACTCTATCAGACCGTTTCCGTATCCGATTTCCTCGGTGCTTTCCAGGTTTCCGCTTTCGCGTTTCCCTTTCCGGCGTTTCCGACTCTATCAGATCCTTTCGGGCCTGACTCCCAGTCAGCGGGGCTTGTCATCTCGGCTGTTGGGCCGTTCCGACGAGTGAGACTTTAGCGGATTCCCGGCTCCCGAGCTAATCGGGGGCCTGCGCTCTTTCGAACACGGATTCCTCATTTCGCGAATACACATGACAATGACACGACGGCAGCACAACTGGTCGTCGGGTGTTGTTGGTACCTGCGGAATGGCTGTCCGGGGACCGACCGGGGTCGGCGCTCACGTCGGACAACTCGGAGAACAGTACGGACCGGCTCGGGGTGTGTCAACTCTGCTCCTCTTGACCCCCGGCGGCGTAGGCTGGCGGCCATGACAACGCATACGTGCACCCAGCAGTGGTGGGCCGCCTGACGGCGGCCGCAGTCACGTATGCATCCACGGCCGCCGACTCGGCGGCCGTTCGTGTTTCTCCCTCCAGGAGGGCCGGCCGGGCGCGGCGGCCCCCACCAGGAGGAGTAGAGATGACGCGGGTCTTCAGCGGGGTCAAGCCGACCGGGCATCTGACGCTGGGGAACTACCTCGGGGCCATGCGGCGGTGGGCTGCCGTGGACCAGCACCGGGCCGACGCCCTCTTCTGTGTCGTCGACCTGCACGCGCTGACCGTGGACCACGATCCGGCGCGGGTGCGGCGGCTCAGTCGGCAGGCGGCGACGCTGCTGCTGGCGACGGGGCTCGATCCGCAGCTGTGCACCCTCTTCGTGCAGAGCCATGTGGACGAGCACACGCGGTTGTCGTACGTGCTGGAGTGCGTGGCCACCGACGGTGAGATGCGGCGGATGATCCAGTACCGGGAGAAGGCCGCACTGGAGCGGGAGCGGGGCGGCAGCGTCCGGCTGTCGTTGCTGACGTATCCGGTGCTGATGGCGGCGGACATCCTGGCGTACGGGACCGACGAGGTGCCGGTGGGTGACGACCAGGCTCAGCACGTGGAACTGACCCGGGATCTCGCCGTGCGGTTCAACCAGCGGTACGGGCACACCTTCGTGGTGCCGCGGGCCACGCATCCGGCGGTGGGGGCGCGCGTGATGAACCTCCAGGAGCCGCTGTCGAAGATGGGCAAGAGCGACGACTCGGGGCCAGGCATCGTCTACCTGCTGGACGAGCCGGACGTGGTGCGGAAGAAGGTCATGCGGGCCGTCACCGACAGCGCGCCGGAGGTCGTGTACGACCGGGCGGCGCATCCCGGCCCGGCCAACCTGCTGGAGATCCTCGCCGCGTGCACGGGCGGTGAGCCGGCGGAGCTGAGCGGGGGCTACTCGTCGTACGGCGCTCTGAAGAAGGACACCGCGGAGGCCGTGGTGGAGACTCTGCGGCCTGTGCAGGAGCGGCACCGGCTGTTGTGCGCGGACCCCGTGTACGTGGAGGGGGTGCTGCGCGACGGTGCCGAGCGGGCGCGGGCGATGGCGCGGCCGACCGTGGACGCCGCCTACCGGGCGATCGGACTGCTGCCGGCGGCCGAGACCGCGCTGAGCACGGCGCCGTAGGAGCGACCCGTCGCACCCTCGTCGGGGAGGGGGCGGCGCCGGTGTCGTCAGCCGGCGCCGGAGGCCAGGGCGCGGCTGCGGTCGCGGGCGGCTTCGAGGGCGGCGATGAGCGCGGCGCGTACGCCGTGGTTCTCCAGTTCGCGGATGGCGTTGATCGTGGTGCCCGCGGGCGAGGTGACGTTCTCGCGGAGCTTGACCGGGTGTTCGCCGCTGTCGCGGAGCATCACGGCGGCGCCGATCGCGGACTGGACGATCAGGTCGTGGGCCTTGTCGCGGGGCAGGCCCAGCAGGATGCCGGCGTCGGTCATGGCTTCGACCAGGTAGAAGAAGTACGCCGGGCCGGAGCCGGAGAGGGCCGTGCAGGCGTCCTGCTGCGACTCGGGGACGCGGAGCGTCTTGCCGACGGCGCCGAAGATCTCCTCGGCGTGGGCCAGGTGCCCGGCGGTGGCGTGGCTGCCGGCCGAGATGACCGACATGGCCTCGTCGACGAGGGCGGGGGTGTTGGTCATGACGCGGACGACGGGGGTGCCCGCGGCGAGGCGTTCCTCGAAGAACGAGGTGGGGATGCCCGCCGCGCCGCTGATGATCAGACGGTCGGCGGGGACGTGCGGGGTGAGTTCGTCGAGGAGGGTGCCCATGTCCTGCGGCTTGACCGTGAGGATGAGGGTGTCGGCGGACTTGGCGGCCTCCGCGTTGGTGACCGGCGTGACGCCGTGCCGGGCGCGGAGCTCCTCGGCGCGTTCGGGCCGGCGGGCCGTGACCAGGAGGTCGGCCGGGGCCCAGCCCGCGCGGATCATTCCGCTGAGCAGGGCCTCACCGATCTTGCCGGTGCCGAGGACTGCGACTTTCTGCGACATGGCTGGGGTCCTCCGGGGGGTGTGTCGTCCGGGTTCATCCTCGCACCGGGGGGCGGCGGTTCGGGTGAGGTGTCCGGTGGGCGGACCGCGGCTGTCGGGAGGTCACGGGAGACGCGCGGGTCAGTCGGTGCGGCGTCGCAGGGTGGCCGCGCCGAGTCCCAGGACCAGCAGGGCGCAGCCCGCCACGATCAGCACGTCCCGGACGAAGGTCGCCGTCAGGTCCGTGTGACGCAGGACCTCGTTCATGCCGTCGACCGCGTAGGACATCGGGAGGACGTCCGAGACGGCCTCCAGCACCGGGTGCATGTCGGAGCGCGGGGTGAACAGGCCGCAGAGGAGGAGCTGGGGGAAGATCACCGCCGGCATGAACTGGACCGCCTGGAACTCCGAGGCCGCGAAGGCCGAGACGAACAGACCGAGGGCCGTGCCGAGGAGCGCGTCGAGCAGGGCCACGAGCAGCAGCAGCCAGGGGCTGCCGGTGACGTCCAGGCCGAGAGCCCAGACGGCGAGCCCGGTCGCCAGGGCGGACTGGACGATGGCGACGGCACCGAACGCGAGGGCGTAGCCGGCGATCAGGTCGCCTTTGCCCAGGGGCATGGCGAGGAGGCGTTCGAGGGTGCCCGAGGTGCGTTCGCGCAGGGTGGCGATCGAGGTGACCAGGAACATCGTGATGAGGGGGAAGATCCCGAGCAGGGAGGCGCCGATGCCGTCGAAGGTGCGCGGGCTCGCGTCGAAGACGTAGCGCAGCAGGACGAGCATCAGGCAGGGGACCAGGATCATCAGCGCGATCGTGCGGGGGTCGTGCCGGAGCTGGCGCAGGACCCGGGTCGCGGTGGCGGTGGTGCGGGCGGCGCTCAGGGCGCTCGTGGAGGTCCGGGAGCCGGTGGCGGGCCGGGGGTTCGTGATCGTGGTCATCGGACCGCTTCCTTCTGGTGGGCCGCGGCGACGGCCTCGTCGACGAGGTGCAGGAACGCCGTCTCGACGGTGTCCGAGCCGGTACGGGTGCGGAGGGCGTCCGGGGTGTCGTCGGCGAGGATGCCGCCCTCGCGCATCAGCAGCAGGCGGTGGCAGCGCTCGGCCTCGTCCATGACGTGCGAGGAGATGAGCAGCGTCGCGCCGCGGGTGGCCGCGATGTCGTGGAAGAGGGTCCACAGGTCGCGGCGCAGGACCGGGTCGAGGCCGACCGTCGGCTCGTCCAGGACCAGGAGTTCGGGGCTGCCGAGCAGGGCCACGGCGAGGGAGACGCGGTTGCGCTGGCCGCCGGAGAGGTTGCCGGCGAGGGCGTCGGCGTGGGAGGTGAGGTCGACGTCGGCGACGGCCCGGGTGACGTCGGCGTCCCGCTGGTCGGCCGCCGCACGGCCCGGGGTGAGGATCGCGGCGAAGTAGTCGAGGTTCTGGCGGACCGTCAGATCGTCGTAGACGGAGGGGGCCTGGGTGACGTAACCGATGCGGGTGCGCAGGGCGGGGTGGCCCGCGGGGCTGCCGAGGACGTCCAGCGTCCCGGTGACCTTGGCCTGGGTGCCGACGATCGAGCGCATCAGGGTCGACTTGCCGCAGCCGGAGGGGCCGAGCAGCCCGGTGATCTGGCCGCGCGGGACGGTGAAGTCGAGGCCGCGCAGGACGGTGCGGGGGCCGCGGACGACGGTGAGTCCCTCGGCGCGTACGGCCGGGGTCCGGGCGGGGCCGGTGTCGGTGGGCGCGTCGGTGCCCGCGCCGGGAGGGCCCGAGGAGTAATTCATCATGTGATGAATAATGCTCGCGGGCAACTTCGCCGTCAAGGGGGCGCCGCGCAGGCGCACTCGACGCGTCGGGGGTTCGGGCTGCTGATGTTCTTCGCGGGGCTCCATCGGGGTGGCTCGGGGGCGGTGGCCCGGGTGCCGGGGTACGGCTGCGGGGCCGCTCGACGCGCTGGCGGCGTTGCCGTACGACCGGGAGGTACGGCTGGAGACGGCGGCCCCCGGTAACCGGATCGCGTGGGGGCGGCGGCCTTCTGCGGCTGGGCCGCCGCCCCCACGCGGTCACGGCGTCACGGCGTCACGGCGTCACGGCGACGGCCAGGACCACGTCGTAGACCTCCTCGACGAATCCATCGGGGAAGGACGCCAGCAGGTGCCGGCGCAGCCCGGCGAGGAAGGCGGCGGCCTCGTCGGGTTCGGCGTGGGTGAGGAAGACGGAGTGGCTGCCGATGTTGGCGAGGTGCGTGTCGACCGGCACACGCCTGCTCCAGCGGACATCGCGGCGGACGAAGTCGAGGAGGCCCGAGGGGTCGGCGGCGGCGGCACCGACCTTCGTCTTCTCGGACACCAGGTCGATGCCGAGGAAGCGTCCGATGCCGGCGGCCTCCTCGGCGATCCACGGCACGTCGAGGGCGTCGGTGTTCCACCACAGGGCGAGCGCTCCGCCCGGACGCAGCACGCGCACGGCCTCCGGGACGGACACGGCGGGGTCGGTCCAGTGCCAGGACTGGGCGTAGGTGAGGAGGTCCACGCCCGCGTCGGCGAGCGGGAGCGCGTTGCCGTCGCCCCGGACGACCGGGACGCCGGGGAGGGCGCGGCGGAACTGGGCGGCCATGCCCTCGCCCGGCTCCACCGCGAGGACCTCGGCGCCGCGCGCGTGCAGGAGGGCGGTGGAGATGCCGGTGCCGGCGCCGACGTCCACGACCCGGGAGCCGGCGAGGGGCCGGCCGGTGAGGTCCTCGACGGCGTCGAGGAGGGCGGGTGGATAGGTGGGGCGGTTGGCCGCGTACTGCGCGGCGGCGGCGTTGAAGGAGTGCGCCCGGACGGCATGGGACGCGGGAAGCGGGCGGGATGCCGAGGATGCGGTCATACGGCCATGGTGGCCGGGCCGGGCGCGGGGCGGGGTGTGGATGCGGTGAGAGAGCCCCGGCGAACCCGGGGCCCTACGGGTGTTGCTCGCAGGGGGCGGGACGGGAGCCGCGAGGCTCCGGTTACTTGCGGCGGCGCTTCTTCGGTGCGTTGCCGGCGCCGTTCTTCGAGGGGTTGCCGGTGCGGCGGTGGGCGCGCTTGTCGTACCGGGTGCGGGCCGCGTCGTACTCCTCGCGGTGCAGTTTCTCGCCCGGGGCCTCGACCAGGGAGCGGAAGAAGTAGGCGAGCAGGGAGCCGACGAAGCCGATGGCCAGCAGGCCGCGCAGGGACGCCTGGCGGTCGGGGTCGGGGCGCCTGGTGAAGCCGTCCAGGGTCTGGCGGAAGGCGAGGGCGCTGCAGACCGCGAACATCACGATCACCAGGAAGGTCACGAAGCGGCCGGTGTCCGCGATCCGCAGCCCCTCGTAGGCGAAGCGCAGGACCAGGCAGGAGACCACCGCCGCGGCGAGCGAACCCGCGGCGACGCCGGCCCGGCGGAGGGTGTAGCCGTCGTCGTGGTGCACCCAGGTCGTGCCGAAGAAACGCAGGGGTTCGGGGCGGGGGCCCGTGGAGCCCGCGGGGGTGGACGGGGTGTCGTTCTCGTCGCTCACCCGTTGATTATGTCTCCGGGTGTCCGCGGGCTCCGTGGCGGATCAGGCGCAGCGCGCGGCGACGTAGCCGTCGCTGCCGGTCCTCACGTACGCGTCCGACACGTACTCGCCGTCGTCGATGTTGTCCCAGATCTTGGTGGTGCCGTACGGGCCCGTGACGCTGGAGCCGGGTGTCTGGCAGAAGATCGGGACCATCGCGCCCTCGGCGAGGACGCGGACGATGCCGTAGGTGGTGCCGGGACCGCTGCGGACGTTGAGGCGGGCACCCGGCGCGACCGGGTAGTAGTGCAGGGCCGCGGCCGCCGCCTCGCCGGCCCCCGCCGCGGCGGCCTCCGCGGCCACCCCGCTCGCTCCGGCGCCTCTGACCTCTTCGACACGGTCGACAGACATGGACAACTCCCCCCGTTGTGACCCCATGAATGCCATGGGGTCCCGTTGATTCCCTCACATCGCCTTTTGAAACACGTGTACGGAACTCGCGCAGGGACGCCAGCCAGCCTCCTCTGTCTCGCACACGTCATCGACTAGGCTCCGTCCGTCGCGCGCGCGGACGAACAGCACGGGGGTGTTCCCATGGCGCCACAGCACAGCTCCGGAGCGGGCGCGGAAGCGGAACTTCCCGAGTACGCCGGTCACTACCGTCTTGAGTCATGTCTCGGCTCGGGCGGCATGGGCATCGTCCATCTGGCCCGGAGCACCTCCGGCATGCGGGTCGCGGTGAAGCTCGTGCATGCCGAGTTCGCCAGGGACCCCGAGTTCAGAGGGCGTTTCCGGCAGGAGGTGGCAGCGGCTCGGCGGGTGAGCGGCGCCTTCACCGCGTCCGTCGTGGACGCCGATCCCGAGGCCGAACGGCCCTGGATGGCCACGCTGTTCATCCCCGGGCCGACCCTCTCCGACCATGTGAAGCGGAACGGGCCCATGGACGGCGCCCAGTCGCGCCGGCTGATGGCCGGGCTCGCCGAGGCGCTGCGGGACATCCACCGGGTCTCGGTCGTGCACCGGGACCTGAAGCCGAGCAACGTGCTGCTCGCCGAGGACGGCCCGAAGGTCATCGACTTCGGCATCTCGCGGCCCAAGGACAGTGAACTGCGCACCGAGACGGGCAAGTTGATCGGCACGCCGCCGTTCATGGCCCCCGAGCAGTTCCGGCGGCCCCGGGAGGTCGGGCCCGCCGCCGACATCTTCGCGCTCGGGTCCGTCATGGTGCACGCGGCGACGGGACGCGGGCCGTTCGACTCCGACAGCCCCTACGTCGTCGCCTACCAGGTCGTGCACGACGAGCCCGACCTGACGGGCGTACCGGACAACCTGGCGCCGCTGGTGCTGCGTTGCCTCGCCAAGGAGCCGGAGGACCGGCCGACCCCCGACGAGCTGATGCGTGAACTGCGGTCGGTGGCGGCCTCGTACGAGACGCAGGCGTTCATACCGCTGCAGCGGACCGGGGACCTGCCGGCGTCGTGGCCGCGCGGCGAGGACGCCGTGTCGGGGGCCGCGTCCACGAACGGGACGCCGGCAGCGGTGCCCGTGTCGCCGGGTGACTCACCGCCGGGCTCACCGGCCGGGTCGGCAGCTGTGCCGGTCGCCGGGTCGGTTTCCGGATCCGGACGAGCCTCCGCGTCGGCGTCTGTCCCGGCGGTCGGTCCTGAGCCCGGCGGGCGTGCTGGGGGGCGTGCGGCCGGGAAGAGCACGCGTGGGCCGCGCGCGGCGGGTCAGGCACAGTTGCCGCGCGGCGGAAGCCTGCGCAGGCGGGTGGCTCTGGGGGCCGGCGCGCTCGGGCTGGTCGTGGTCGGCGCGTTCGCCTCGGTCCCGCTGGTTCGCGGGGAGAGCGGCGGTGCCCCGCCGAAGGCCACCCAGTCGCGCGCGGCGTCGGCCGGATTCCGGGCGTGGGAGGCGAAGCCGGTCACCGAGAAGGCCGTCACCTCGCAGTGCTCGTACGGGGCGGGGACGCTGTTCTGCGCCCAGCCCGGGGTGGTGTTCGCCCTCGACGCCGCGGACGGCGGCGTGCTGTGGCGGCACCCGGTCGCGGCTGCCAGCCGCAGCGGGCCGCCGGTCCTTTCGGGCGGACTCGTGCAGCTCGCCGCGGACGAGGGGCAGCGCCTGGAGGCCCTCGATCCCGACTCCGGCCGGACCCGCTGGCGGCGGGACGCGCCGGCGCACGGCGGGACCGCGTACGCCGGTGACATGGTGCTGCTCACCGCCGCCGACGGGACGGTCACCGGTCTGGACGGCGCGACCGGCCGCACGAAGTGGAGCCACCGGGTGCCGGGGCAGAACGTGCCGTACTTCTCGGCCTTCCGCGGGGACTCCTCGGCGTACGCGACGAGTGCCTCCGCCGACCGGTCGAGCACCCGGATCAGCGCGCTGGACCCGGTCACCGGCGCGGTGCGGTGGGAGGCGCGGCTGGAGGGGACGCTCCGACCGGTCGGCGCTCAGGGCGGGTCCCTCTTCCTCACCGCCGTCGACCCGGTGTACGAGGAGACGCGGGCCGTGGTCCGCTACACCCCCGGCACGCGGTCCACGCGGCGGGTGTCCCTGTCGTATCCGCTCGAACGCGCCCGGGTCGGCGTCCACGGCGACGTGGTCCATCTGCTGGCCGCGAACGGTTCCCTGACGGCCGTCGACATGGCGGCGGGAAAGCAGCGCTGGAGCCTCCAGACGGCCGTGAGCCGGGGTTCGGCGCCGGTCGCCGACGACCGTCACGTGTACTTCACCGCCGCCGACGGCCGCCTGCTCGCCGTGGACGCGCGCCGCGGCCGGCTCCTGGGGCAGACCGCGCCACGGCAGGGCACGGACGCCGACCGGGTCACGGCGGCCCTGCCGGAACCACTGCTCGCCGCCGGCCATGTCTTCGCCGGGGCCCCCGACGGCACGGTCTACGCCGTCGACGGCGGGGACCCGACGGCCTGGTAGCGCGCGGCACGGGCGCGGGCGCCGCACGGGCGCGGGCCGTCGTACCACCCGGGTTGCTCGCCCGCGCGATCTGCGCAGTCAGAGGCGGGACTTGCTCACCGGAACGCACCAG
>NZ_JBEXCW010000171.1:0-9049 GCF_040605435.1 Streptomyces sp. NPDC005574 | reverse complement strand
ACTGGATGTACTCGGGTGATGCGACAACGCGGCGTGGGGGTACCCCCGGCCGAAGGCTGGGGGAGCCGTGCCGGGCGTCGCGAGCCGGTGAACCTATCCGGTCACGGCACTAGCGGAGCGGCCCGGTGACCGTCTCGGCCGCCGTGACCAGCAGGCCGTCGCGCACGAAGGCGTCCGCGGCGGCGAGGTCGGGGGCGAGGAAGCGGTCGGGTCCGGGGCCCTGGACGCCCGCCTTGCGCACGGCCTCGACGACCGCCCGCGAGGCCGGCGCCGGGGTGAGGCCCTCACGCAACTCCACGGCGCGCGTGGCGGCGTAGAGCTCGATCGCGAGCACCCGCGTCAGGTTGTCGACGGCGGTGCGCAGCTTGCGCGCGGCCGACCAGCCCATGGAGACGTGGTCCTCCTGCATGGCGGAGGACGGGATCGAGTCCGCGGAGGCCGGTACGGCGAGCCGCTTGAGCTCACTGACCAGGGCGGCCTGCGTGTACTGGGCGATCATGAGCCCCGAGTCCACGCCGGCGTCGTCCGCGAGGAACGGCGGGAGGCCGTGGCTGCGGTTCTTGTCGAGCAGCCGGTCGGTGCGGCGCTCGGCGATGGAGGCGAGGTCGGCGGCGGCGATCGCGAGGAAGTCGAGGACGTAGGCCACCGGGGCGCCGTGGAAGTTGCCGTTGGACTCCACCCGCCCGTCGGGCAGTACGACGGGATTGTCGACGGCGGAGGCCAGTTCGCGCTCGGCGACCAGGCGGGCGTGGGCCATCGTGTCGCGTCCGGCACCGGCGACCTGCGGGGCGCAGCGCACGGAGTAGGCGTCCTGGACCCGGGGCGCGCCGTCCTGGTGGTGGCCGGTGAGTTCCGAACCCTCCAGCACGGCCAGCATGTTGGCGGCGCTGTCGCCCTGTCCGGGGTGCGGGCGGATGGCGTGCAGCTCGGGCGCGAGCACCTTCTCGGTGCCGAGGAGGGCTTCGAGGCTGAGCGCCGCGGTGATGTCCGCCGACTTGTAGAGGGTGTCCAGGTCGGCGAGGGCCATGACCAGCATGCCGAGCATGCCGTCGGTGCCGTTGAGGAGGGCTAGCCCTTCCTTCTCGCGCAGTTCGACCGGGGCGATGCCGTGCTCGGCGAGGAGCTCGCCGGCCGGGCGGACCGCGCCGTCGGGGCCCTCGGCGTCGCCCTCGCCCATCAGGGTCAGGGCGCAGTGGGAGAGCGGGGCGAGGTCACCGGAGCAGCCGAGGGAGCCGTACTCGTGGACGACCGGGGTGATGCCGGCGTTGAGGACGTCGGCCATGGTCCGCGCGACCTCCGGCCGGACGCCGGTGCGGCCCGAGCAGACGGTCTTGAGCCGCAGGAACATCAGGGCCCGTACGACCTCGCGCTCGACGCGGGGTCCCATCCCGGCGGCGTGCGAGCGGACGATGTTGCGCTGGAGCTGGGCGCGCAGTTCCGGGCTGATGTGCCGGGTCGCCAGGGCGCCGAAGCCGGTGCTCACGCCGTAGACGGGTTCGGGACGGGCGGCGAGCCGGTCGACGATCGCGCGGGCCGCGGCGAGGGCCGCGACCGCCTCCTCGGAGAGTTCGACCCGGGCGCCTTCGCGCGCCACGGCGAGCACGTCGGACGCGGTCACCCCGGACGTCCCCACCACCACAGTGTGCATATCCATATTCAGGAGCGTACGCAGTGAATTCGAAGATGTCACCAGTGGGGACCCGGTTCGCCCCTTACCGATGTGCGGGGCCGGCGGTCAGTGCCGACCCCGGAACCGGCGGCGCTCCGCGGTCGCCTCACCCGACGGCTCGTCGGCCAGCCGTACGACGGGATCGTCCGGGCCGTGCCGCCCGGCGACCACCGGTCTGCCCGCCCGTTCGGCCTTGGCCTGGTACTGGGCCGCGTCGGCCAGCCGGAACAGCCGGCGGGCCGAGCGGACCGGCCCGATCGGGTCCTCGGTGGAGGCGACCCCGCAGGCCACACCGTCGCCGAGCTCCAGGTCGGCCGCCCGGCGGCACAGTTCGCCGGCCGCCTTGACCACCTCGTCGGCGGTCGGCCCGACCGCGAGCAGACAGAACTCGTCGCCACCGAGGCGGGCCGCGAGCGTGCCGGGCAGCATCGCCCCGCACAGCGACAGTACCGACCCGAACCGTTCGAGCAGCCGGTCGCCGACGGCGTGGCCGCGGGTGTCGTTGACCCGCTTGAGCCCGTTGAGGTCGCACACCACGAGGCTGACCACCAGGCCCTCGCGCCGGTGGCGTTCGATCGCCTCGTCGAGCCGCCCGTCGACGGCACGGCGGTTGGCCAGTCCCGTGAGCGCGTCGGTGAACGCCAGCCGCCTGACCTCCTCCAGCCGCTCCGCCTGGGCGATACCGGCGGCGACCACGGCGGCCAGCACGGTGGCGAAGTCGGCGTCGGCCCGCTCGAAGAGGGGCGCGCCGGCCGGACGGGCGACGTACAGCTCGCCCCAAGCCCGCCCGTTCAGCACGATCGGCGCGACCACGCAGCAACCGCGACCCCGGCGGCGCAGGGCCGCGACGCGCTGATGGACGTAACCCGGGCGGCGGCCCGCCGCCGGCCCCTCGGCGGTCTCCACCCAGGCGTTCGGCTCGCCGCCCCCGGCCCAGCGCTCGTGCAGGAACTCGGTGATCTCCGGGAACTGGTGCACCGGGTACGCCTCACCCTCGGGGAACTCCTCCTCGTCGGCGGCGCGCGCCCCGATGTTCACGAGGACCCGCAGCCGGCCGAGCTCGCGCTCCCACACCGACAGCGCGGCGAAGCTCCCGCCCAGCGCACGGCACGCCCCGGACGCGGCGGCGCGCCACGCCTCCCGGGAACCGTGGGCCGCCGCCATGCCCTGCGCCAACGCGACCACAGCCGCGAGCCGCTTGTCCTCACCCATCACCCCAGGCTAGGGAGGTTCAGGACTTATGGGGACATTGTTGTGCCGAACAGGTGTTGGTACGAGGGTCCAGCGGGGCGGAGCGGCCGTGACGCCCGGGGGTGGCGCGACGGGCGGGGCCGATGGGGTCGGACGGCGCTTCTCCACCGCGCCGCCCGGCCGCGGGGCTCACTCCCCCGGCCAGTTCGGGGCGCGCTTCTCGTTGAAGGCCGCCACGCCCTCCGCTCGGTCGCCGGAGAACGCCACCGAGCGCCAGGCGGCGTCCTCGACCTCCAGCCCGGCCCGCAGGTCCAGCCCGTGCCCGAGCCGCAGCGCCTGCTTCGCCGCCCGCAGTCCGACCGGCGAGTTCGCCGCGATCCGGGCGGCCAGCGCGAGGGCCTCCGCACGGTCCCGGCCCTCCTCCACCAGCTGGTCGACCAGCCCCCACTCCCGGGCCTCCGCCGCCTCCACCCGCCGCGCCGTGAAGATCAGCTCGGCGGCCCGCGCGGCCCCCACCCGCCGGGGCAGCAGCTGCGTGCCGCCGCCGCCCGGGATCACCCCGACCGACACCTCCGGCAGCCCCACGACGGCGGTCCGGTCGGCCACGATCAGGTCACAGGCCAGGGCGATCTCGAAGCCGCCGCCCAGCGCGAACCCGTGCAGCGCCGCGATCGACGGCACCGGCAGCTCCAGCACCCCCGTGTACGCGCCCCGGGTGACCGGCCGCTGCCGCACCAGGTCGGCGTCACTGAAGGAGTTGCGCTCCTTCAGGTCGGCCCCGACGCAGAAGGCCCGCTCGTGCGTAGAGGTCAGCACGACCACCCGCACGTCCCGGTCCCGGCCCAGCGCGGCACAGGCGGCCGCGAGCGAGCGGGCCATGTCGGTCGACACCGCGTTCATCGCCTTGGGCCGGTCCAGGGCCAGCTCCGCGACATGCCCGTCCTCGTGCCGCCGCACCAGCACGAACTCCCCGAACCGCTCCTCGCCCATGACACCCTCCAGTTAACGCGGGTTAACAACCTGCCCCCGATCATCGCAGCCGAGGCCCACCCGGGGAAAGGCCGAGCCGCGGCCGCCCGGTTCCCGGCCCGGGACCCGACACCTCGTACGAGTGACATCTCGCCCAACTCCCTCCCGAACGCCCACAGAAGCGCATAACGTGCGCTCCGCCATGGCATCGGGGAGGGATCGTGACGACGTACACGACAGTCGGGCCGCAAGGACGTTCCGGAGCGGACGCGGCGGGCGCCGTCGCCGGGTCCGCCGTCGCCGGTGCCGCCGCCGAGCCGCTCCGTCTCTTCGCCCCGCGCGTCCGCGGCCGGCACCGCAGGCCGCGCCCCCGCAAGGTGCTGCTGGCCGCCGGCGGCCTTGCCCTGGCCGCCGGAGTGCTGAGCCTGGTCCGCCTGGCGCCGGACTCGGGCGTCGCCGGGATCGACTCCGCGGAGGCCGAACCCAGCGCCGACCCGGGCACCGACGCGGGCCGGTCGACGAACGCGGCCGCCTCCCTCAGGAAGGCGCCCGAGGTGAGTCCGTCGTCGACGTCGGCCATGGGCGGCCTGAGCCCGTCACCCACCCCGGACGCCGGCCTGCTGCCCGCCGCCGGCGCGCCCGCGTCCCCGTTCACGGCCCCGGCCACCGCCGCCGCCGCCGCAGGTGCCGATGCCGCCGGGCCGACGCCGGAGCCCGACAGCACGACCATCCCGGACACGGCGAACACCCCGGCGCCCACGCCGACACCCCGTTCCCCGACCACGACGGCCCCCGCCGGCCGGCCCACCCACACCCCGGCGGCTCCTGCCCCGACCCGCGCCACGGCTCCCCCGGCCCCGGGCGCCCCCGGCCTGTGCGTGCCGATCATCGGCCTGTGCGTGGACCCCCTGAAGACAGCCCACGACTGAGCACGCCGAGGCGGCGACCCACCGGACGCCGGACGGGGAGCGGCCCGCGGTCACCCGACCGGTGAGGCGGGGCGGGCGCTGTGACGAGCGGGGGCTAAGGCTCCACGCTGCGGCGGGTCAGCAGCCAGGGTTCGATCACGCCGAGGCCGCGGACCGGGCGCTGCCACATCGGCTGGAGTGCGAAGCGGTACGTGGGGGGCTCCTCGCCCTCCTTCTCCGCGGCGGCCGCGGCCTCGGCCGCCTCCGCCTCGGAGGCCGGCGCCTCTCCCGTGCGGATCAGATCCTCCGCGAAGGCGCTGTCCACGAGAACGGCGTCACGAGGCGCTATCGACGTCAACCGCGAGGCCAGGTTCACCGTCGTACCGAAGACATCGCCCATGCGGGTGGTGACCGTGCCGAACGCGATGCCGACGCGCAGCTCGGGCATCGTCTCGTCGTTCGCCATCGTCTCGATCAGGCGCAGCGCGATCTCCGCGGCCACGCCCGCGTCGTCGGCGGCGTACAGCACCTCGTCGCCGAGCGTCTTGATGAGCCGTCCGCCGTTGGCGGCGACCAGGTCGGCGGCGGTGGTCTCGAACGCCTCGACGAGTTCGCCGAGCTCCTCCTCCTCCATCCGCCGGGTCAGCCGCGTGAACCCGACGAGGTCCGCGAAACCGACGGCGAGACGCCGGTCCACCATCTCCTCGTCGTCGGCGGTCTGGATGACCCGGCCCGCGGAGGCGGCGAGCTGGCGCCGCCACACGTAGACGAGGAACTCCTCCAGCTCGGGCAGCAGCAGCTCGACGATCGGGTACGTCACCTCGGTGCGCGTCATCCCCGGCTCGGGCGGCTCGGTCAGGCCCTCCAGGAAGGAGTCCATCTGCCACTCGGCCAACCGGGCGGTGGTCTGCCCGGTGGACCGCGCCACCTGCACGGCCATCGCCTCGCTGAGCAGGCCCGCCTCGACGAGACCGGCGAGCCGCCGCAGGGCCAGGACGTCGGCCTCCGTGAGGGCCTTGGCCTGGCCGATGTCGGCGAAGCCCATGGCCCGCCAGAACCGGGACGCCAGTTCCATGGAGACGCCGGCGCTGCGGGCCGCCTGGAAGGGCGTGTAGCGGCGCTCGGCGCCGAGGATGAGCTGTTCGAGGCGCAGGGCGAGGGGGTTCTGACCGGAGTCCGCGGCCTGGTCGTCCTCCGGCTCCAGGGCAGGCGAGAGCGGGGGAGGGTCCATCCGGCCGTCCCCGTCCGTGCCGGAGCCCGTGTCGTCGACGGTCACGCCTGCTGCCTTCCGATCTGTCACGGCCAGGTATCGACCGGCCTCAACTCTACGGCAGGTGTGCGCCAGCTCACTCCGTGAGGTGCGGCCCACGCTGCCCCTTCCCGGCCGGTCGGACCGGTCCCGGGACCCGCCGGGCAGCCCTCGTGCCACCGCCGGAACACTTCCCGCGCCCGGACGGACCCGGACCGACCCGGACGGCGCCTCGGGCCGACGCGAGCCGCCCGCGGACGGCCTCGTCAGCCGCCGTGAGACCACCCGCGGACCGCCGTCGGACCCACCCGCGGGCCCGCCCTCCGACCGGCCTCAGGCCGCCTTCCGGCCGGCCTCAGGCCGCCCTCAGATGGACGATGTCGCCCGCACCCACCGGCTCCTGTACCCCTTCCTCGGTGGCGATCACGAGTCGGCCGTCTCCGTCGACCGCCACCGCCTCCCCGACGAGCGAGCGCTGTCCGGGCAGCTCGGCCCGGACCTGTCGACCCAGCGTGGCGCATCCCGCCGCGTACGTCTCCTGGAGTCCGCTCACCGCCGGGTCGCCGCCGGCCGCACGCCAGCGGCCGTACCACTCCTCCAGTGACCGCAGCACCCCGCGCAGCAGCGTGTCGCGGTCCGTGCTCACCGCCTCCGCCAGCGCCAGCGAGCCCGCCTGCGGCACCGGCAACTCGTGCGCGCGCAGCGAGACGTTGATGCCGACCCCGACGACCACCCCCCGGTCACCGGCCCGCTCCGCGAGGATGCCGCCGGCCTTGCGCTCCTCGCCGCCGACGGTCACCAGCAGGTCGTTGGGCCACTTGAGTGCCGTGTCGACGCCCGCCGCCCGGGACAGCCCGGTGGCCACCGCCACCCCGGTGAGCAGCGGCAGCCAGCCCCAGCGGGCCACCGGGACCTCACTCGGGTTCAGCAGGACGGAGAAGAACAGGCCGGAGCGGGCGGGCGCCGTCCACTGGCGGTCCAGGCGGCCGCGCCCTGCCGTCTGCTCCTCGGCGACCAGGATCGCGCCCTCGGCGGCCGTGCCGGCCTCGGCGCGGGCCACCAGGTCGGAGTTGGTGGAGCCGGTGCGCTGCACCAGTTCGACGCCCGACCACAGGCCGCCCTCGCGCAGCAGCGCCCGGCGCAGGGCGGCGGCGTTGAGGGGCGGGCGGTCGAGGTCGGACCAGCGGCTGTCGTTCGCGTCTGCTGCATCGGGCGGCGTCATGCAAGCCACCCTAGGTGTGGTAAACGCCGCACTGCCGATCGGTAGGGCCGCCACTACTCTACGGATGAGTAACCGTCCCCCCTTTTGAGCAGGCAGGGAGCCGTATCCCGATGTCCGAGCCGGAAGAGCCGCAACAGACCGACATCCACACGACCGCCGGCAAGTTGGCGGACCTGCAGCGCCGTATCCAGGAAGCGACGCATGCCGGCTCGGAACGCGCCGTCGAGAAGCAGCACGCCAAGGGCAAACTGACGGCCCGTGAGCGGGTCGAGCTCCTGCTCGACGAGGAGTCCTTCGTCGAACTCGACGAGTTCGCCCGCCACCGGTCCACCAACTTCGGGCTGGAGAGCAACCGGCCCTACGGCGACGGCGTCGTCACCGGCTACGGAACCGTCGACGGCCGCCCCGTCGCCGTGTTCTCCCAGGACTTCACCGTCTTCGGCGGTGCCCTGGGCGAGGTGTACGGGCAGAAGATCGTCAAGGTGATGGACTTCGCGCTGAAGACGGGCTGTCCCGTCATCGGCATCAACGACTCCGGCGGCGCCCGCATCCAGGAGGGGGTCGCCTCCCTCGGTGCCTACGGTGAGATCTTCCGCCGCAACACCCATGCCTCCGGGGTGATCCCGCAGATCAGCCTGGTGGTCGGGCCGTGCGCGGGCGGCGCGGTCTACTCCCCCGCCATCACCGACTTCACGGTCATGGTCGACCAGACCTCGCACATGTTCATCACCGGTCCCGACGTCATCAAGACGGTCACCGGTGAGGACGTCGGCTTCGAGGAGCTGGGCGGGGCCCGGACGCACAACTCCGCGTCGGGCGTGGCCCACCACATGGCAGGCGACGAGAAGGACGCGATCGAGTACGTCAAGCAGCTGCTGTCGTACCTGCCGTCCAACAACCTCAGCGAGCCGCCGGTCTACCCGGAGGAGGCGGACCTCGCCGTCACCGACGAGGACCGCGAGCTGGACGCGATCGTGCCGGACAGCGCGAACCAGCCGTACGACATGCACACGGTGATCGAACACGTCCTGGACGACGCCGAGTTCTTCGAGACGCAGTCGCTGTTCGCGCCGAACATCCTGACCGGCTTCGGCCGGGTCGAGGGCCGTCCGGTGGGCATCGTCGCCAACCAGCCGATGCAGTTCGCGGGCTGCCTCGACATCGACGCGAGCGAGAAGGCCGCGCGCTTCGTGCGCACCTGCGACGCCTTCAACGTCCCCGTCCTCACCTTCGTCGACGTGCCGGGCTTCCTGCCGGGCGTCGACCAGGAGCACACCGGCATCATCCGCCGCGGCGCCAAGCTGATCTACGCCTACGCGGAGGCGACGGTCCCGCTGATCACGGTGATCACCCGCAAGGCCTTCGGCGGGGCGTACGACGTCATGGGCTCCAAGCACCTGGGCGCCGACCTCAACCTGGCCTGGCCGACGGCCCAGATCGCCGTCATGGGCGCGCAGGGCGCGGTCAACATCCTGCACCGCAGGACCATCGCCGAGGCGGAGGCCGCCGGCGAGCTGGAGGCGACCCGGGCGCGGCTCATCCGGGAGTACGAGGACGCCCTCCTCAACCCCTACATCGCGGCCGAGCGCGGTTACATCGACGGTGTGATCATGCCGTCCGACACCCGCCGTCACGTCGTCCGCGGCCTGCGGCAGCTGCGCACCAAGCGGGGGTCCCTGCCGCCGAAGAAGCACGGCAACATCCCCCTCTAGCGCCGTGACCGGAAAGGTTCACCGGCTCGCGACCCCCGGCACGGCTCCCCCAGCCTTCGGCCGGGGGTACCCCCACGCCGCGTTGTCGCATCACCCGAGTACATCCAGTACGCGGGCGATGCTCCGCCT
>NZ_JBEXCW010000170.1:0-9050 GCF_040605435.1 Streptomyces sp. NPDC005574 | reverse complement strand
GCCCACGGCAGGCTGAACCATAGGCCGCCATCCGGCCCCACCACGACCTAACACACCCTCAACGACCCGCTGCCCCAACAAGTTGACAACGCCCGCAGCGGCACCACGATCTACGGCTGCCGTGTCTGAGCATGGACTACTCATTCGAGGGGTGGAGTGTTCCGCAGATCCTGAAAGCCGAGTTCCACGCGGTTCGGACGCACTGTCGATCGCGGTCAGTATTGTTCTGCGAGCGAGGCAATTCATGCGGCATGAGCACAAGCACGACACTGTCGGACCGACTTCATCGGGTAGGGATCCACTGTTGCGTGATGTGGTCGAGGGGGTGCTAAGGCGGTGTGGTGAGGAGTACGGCTACACGCTTCGGGAGGGACCCTTCTGGTGCTCTGTGACGCCAAGGTGGCATGCCTCGCATGCGCAGGGGTGGAAGCTGCATGTGTCCGCTACACCGTTGTCGGCGCCGATCGTGCTGGGACGGGTGAGCGAGCTCTTGATACGTCGTGGGTGCACTTTCAAGTTCGCGGGTGACCTGCAGCGGGTAACGGAGCAGGTGTCGGTGAACTACAGTCGCGGCGGCGGGGGGAAGTTCATCACCGTCTATCCAGAGGATGACGAGCAGTTCCGTCAGGTGGCCTGGGGGCTTGACCGCGCAGTCGAGGACTTGCATGGTCCGAAGATTCTGTCGGACCGGCAGTTGCGCCCCGGCAGTCTCGTGCACTATCGGTACGGGGTGTTCAGCGCCGAGGAGGTCCTGACCAACGACGGGGCGTTCGCGTCGGTGCTAACCGCGCCGGACGGTTCCTTGGTGGCTGATGAGCGGCTGCCGTGGTTTAGCCCGCCGCCGTGGGCCCCCTCGCCGTTCCCGGACCAGCAAGTGGTGGCGCCTTCCCCACCGGAAACGGTCCTTCTGGGCGACCGCTTCGCGGTGCGCAGGGCCCTGAAGCAGGCGAACAAGGGCGGGGTATACCTGGCGGTCGATGAGCGCACCAGTGCTGAGGTGGTCGTTAAACAGGCTCGGGCGCACATTCACGCTAGCTTGGACGGTACCGACATGCGTGATGTCCTGCGGCACGAGGCGGCCGTGTTGGATGTGTTCGCCCCGTCGGGGATTGCGCCGGGCACTGTTGCCATGTTCGAGCAGCAGGGTGACCTGTTCCTGGCTGAGGAATACGTGCCGGGCATGAAGCTGCGCCGTTGGGCCACCGAGTCGGCCGCCATGCCGGACGGGCTGCCTTGGGGTCAGGCCGTCACTATGGTCGGCGATTTGGTGGAGTTGCTGACCGTCGCGCACGGAACGGGTCTGGTGCTGCGAGACTTCAATCCCAATAACATCATGGTGCTGCCGGACGGGGAGGGGGTGCGGCTGGTCGATCTGGAACATGCTGTGAAGCCGGGCGTCGATGTGGTGTGTGTGCAGACTGCGGGATATGCCGCGCCCGAGGCCACCAAGAACACGCGCGGACCGGCCCCGGAGCAGTCGGCCGACCTTTTCGGGCTTGGTGCGACCATCTTCTGTGTCTGCACCGGTATTGATCCGTCACTGGTTGTCGATCATCCGGTGGAGCGCTCTGCTGCGGCCCGGCTGGAGCACCTGGTGTCGTTGATGGGGAGCACCAACCCCGTTCTGTCCGCGTTCGGACCGCTTATCCTCGGGCTTATGGCGGAAGATCCGCAGTGTCGCTGGCCACTGTCACAGGCCCGTGCATTTGTGGCTCAGCTGCCGACGGACTCGCCGGCTGCTGCACAGCAGGTGAGTGTGTCGGGTGTGGCGGGTCTGTCTGGCGAGCTGCAGGAGCGGCTGCTGGCTGATGGTCTGGCGTACGCGGTGGACGCGATGACGCCTAATGCCGCCTGGTTGTGGCCGTCTTCGTCGTCCGGAGCATCGGCAGACCCGTGCAACGTGCAGCACGGTGCGGCTGGTGTGCTGGCGGTACTGACGCGGGCCTCGCAGGACTTCGGCCAGAACTCCCTGCAGGACGCGGTGCGCAGGACTGCCCACTGGGTCGATGCGCGGGCCTACTCGATCCCGAGGTTGCTTCCCGGACTGTATTTCGGGCGGTCGGGTACAGCATGGGCGCTGTACGATGCGGCCCGGCACCTCGACGATGAGGGCCTGGCCGGACGCGCGGTAGAGCTGTTGAAACAGATCCCTGTGCAGTGGGCCAACCCCGATATCTGCCACGGCCTGGCGGGGGCTGGCCTGGCGCATCTGCACCTGTGGCGGGCGACGCGGGACGATGAACTCTACGGACGGGCGTTGGCGTGCGCGGATAGCGTGATGGCCGGAGCCGAGCGTCGGGCGAACCTGACGGTGTGGCCTATCCCTGCCGATTTTGACTCAGCGTTGTCCGGCACCACGCCCTACGGGTTCGCTCACGGGGTCGCGGGAGCCGGAGCATTCCTGCTGGCCGCCGCCTCGGCCAGCGGCCGACAGCAGTACCTGCAAGCAGCCATGGCTGCCGGGGACACGCTGGCACAGGTAGCCGACGTGGAGCAGGGCGCGGCATGGTGGCCTTCCGGCGAACCGGGAGACACTTCCCGACTGCCGCATTGGTGCAACGGGTCCAGCGGAGTCGGCACATTCTTGATCCGGCTATGGGCGGCCACCGGCGAGCAGCGCTGGCTGGACCTGGCACAGGGAGCCGCGCATGCGGTCATGCAGAACCTGTGGCACACCACTGCGGCGGCATGTCACGGACTGGCAGGCCGCGGGGAGTTTCTTCTGGACATGGCGCAGTGGACGGGGGAGATCCGCTACCGCGCCTGGGCTGAGGAAATCGCCGCGATCCTGGAAGCGCGTCACGGCCTACGTGACGGCCGGATGGTACTGGCCGACGAGGGCGGCCGCATCGTCACACTCGGCTACAACACCGGATTGAGCGGTGCCTTGGGATTCCTGCTGAGACTGCGAAGCGGCGGGGCACGCTGGTGGATGGCCGACGTGCCCATCGGGAACCCCTCACCCCGTACCACGGAAGCCCTGGCAGGGCAGCGGTGATCAACGTGTTCACGGATCTGCTCAATGGCAACGGGACGACGACAAAAACGGGCGACGGAGTGGACCTGGAACGGACCGTTGCGTGGGGCACCGGCTTTGCCTTTGCCAGCATGGTCACCCGTGCCGCGTGGCAGAGCAGTGGCATCGCTGGCTCCGCCGTCGAAACATGGTCATGGACCCATAAAGGCGCACACCGAGCAGCGATACCTCTGCGGGAACCGGCCGTTGGCCTGCGGGAACTGCTGCCCCTAGACGACGGGCGCACCCTGATGGTGCGTGGGCAGTCCGACCAGTGGCAGATCACCCTCTTGTCTGGGGACCGCTCGGCAGCAGAACAGCACATCGGCGGCCTTCCCGCCCGCCGACTGAGGTTGCTTCCCTTCCCCGGCCTCGGCGCGCTCGCTCTGGCCGCAAGCCTGGACGATGGGGAGAGGGTCACTCTGTGGCTGGTATACGACGCCGCCCCCTACCTGGTACCCCAGTTGGTCCTCCCACCGGGCGCCGAACTGCCTTGGCGGCCGACCTGGCTCGACAACACCGGCCGACTCCTGGGGTGCAACCAGACCCACGCCGGCCACGTCCGACCCATGGTCGCTGACCTGGCGGCCGGGACCGTCACTCCGTTGCCTGGCTGCACAGCAAGCGGTGATCACCGACTCATCCATACCAGCCCGCTCGGCCACACCCTGCTCCTGGCAGACCAACCCGACGGCACAACAGCCTTGGCGCGAACGGATCCCACTCACACACAGATCCAACACCTGCCAGCGTTGACCACACTCCACGGCACCATCACCCCGCTCGCCGTGGACCCAACCGGCTACCGACTGGCCCTCAGAGCCGACCACGGCGCCACATCCCAACTCCTGCTCTACCAGGCCGACACCGACCGTGTGGACCCCGTCGTTATCCCGCCGGGCGTGCTTCATCCAACCGCCCGCTGGAGCCGCCACGGCCTGCACCTGGTGCATTCTGCCCCGACCCGCCCGGCCGACATCGCAACAGTCACCTTCGGCCCCGAACCCCTCTGGCACCCTCCCGCGTTCGACAAGGCAGCCACCGGCCGAAAGGAATCGGCCCACACCGAATGGCTGACCGGACCCGCCGGGCCGATCGAGGCCGTCATCTACGGCGCCCGGGACTGGCGCCAAGCCCCTCAACTTCTGATGGCGTTGCACGGCGGTCCCCAGACTGCCTGGCGCCTGGATTTCAACCCGTTCTTCCAACGTCTGGCCGCAGCAGGCATCGCCGTCGTCGCTCCGAACCAACGCGGCAGCACCGGCTACAGCCCCACCCACCGCGACGCCATCCGCGGTCACTGGGGCGGCCCAGACCTGGATGACATCTGTTACCTGGCCCACACTCTCGAAACGCAACGCAGCCCCCGCGGCAAACCCCCACTGCTGCTCTTCGGTGCCAGCTACGGCGCCTACCTCGCGCTGCGCGTCGTCACCCGTGCCCCCGAATTGTGGGCCCGCTGCGCGCTCGTTGCCCCCTTCGCTTCGGTAGCAGGCCTGTCCGGCGAGGCCCCGGCCGGGGTGCGTGGCCTCCTCCAAACGCTGGAGGCCCGCGACCACCCCGCCCTACCATTCCCCGGGCCAGACAACCCGACACCGTGCAGTGCACCACGCCTGCTGATCCTGCACGGCAGCAACGACCCAATTGTGCCCGCCACCCAGAGCCATCAGATCCGAGCCAGCCTGCTGCACAAAGGTCGGTACCGGCCGGAAGACATTATCCATCGGGAAGTTCCGGGCGGCCACGACCTGCTCTCCTCATCACCCGGCCTCCAGGATGACGTTGTCCGCTTCCTGCGCTCCGGCTGACCATTAGACGTGCCCCAGGAACCACCCGGGGCCACATCCCGACACAGAGCAAAGGATGTAACTACCATGGAAATCAACATCGACGCACTGCAGATGCTTCCCGTCGACAACCCCCAGGCCGACCAGCCCGCCGGACTGGCGATCTGCATCCCGACTTGCGTCTATACCTATACCGACCAGTGCGGAAACGACCCCACGTACTCGGGCACCTGCGAGTGCACGGTCGCCTGCACAGATGCAGGGTGCGCCAGTATCTATGGCAATTGCACCCACGTCTCCACCTGCCACTGCTAATACCAAGGCTGGCTCGTCCGCAGTTGCTTTTTAAGCAATGTGACTCCCCCTTAGGGACACACCTTCCAGACATAAAGGAGGCACCTGAGGCAAGTTCGTGTCCGCAGCACAACGCTGCGGATACGAACGCCTCATCCCACAAGAAGGCGCCGATCTGCTGTGCCGCCGGCAAATGGACGGCGCCGGCCGGACCTGATGAGAGATCTCACCATGAGACCAGCCCACCCCACCACGGCCCGGACACGAATCCGGTTGGACTCCGCTCCCGCGCCCACGCCCGATCCCCTGTTCGGGTCAGGTATCCGCTTCACCGAGGGGCGTTCACGTCACGAGTTGGGAGGCCTGGAGACGGGATTCTGGGGAATGACAAGGAGGATCCCTGGACTGCTCGTCTTCGCCGCGAGCACCGCCTGGCGGGCGGATGCGGCCGCCTTCCTCGCCGTGGTCACCGCCCAGGTATTGCAGGGTCTGGTCACCGCATCCGGACTGGTCGCCACCAACCAGGTACTGCTCGGCCTGTTGGCCGCAGGACCCACCCCCCAGCGCCTTCGATCAGCGATACCCGCACTGATGGCCATGGCAGCCGTCGGTGTCGCGGGCTCGCTGCTGCGCGCGGTCACCGTCGCAGGTCAAGGGAGACTGGCGCCCAAAGTTGAGCGGCTGACCGAAGAACGGCTTCTCGAGCGGACTGTACGCGTCGAACTCGCCACGATCGAGAACAGCGAGTTCCACCGCCTGCTGTCCTCCGCACGCATGGCGGTATCCTCCGTCCGGCAACTGCTAATCGGAGGCCTAGGCGTGCTCAGCTCGCTGATGAGCCTGCTCGGGGCGGCCGGAGTGATGGGCGCACTCCACCCGGTCCTGTTGCCGTTGCTGATCGCCACTGTCGCCCCAGCTGGCTGGAGAGCGGTGCGTGTCGCCCGCAACCAGCACGTGTCGACGAAACGCTGGCTGGACCACACCCGACAGCAGAACGTCCTTACAGGGCTGCTCACTGAGCGAGGCGCCGCCGCGGAAGAAATCCGGGTTCATGGACTCGCCGACTTCTTTCTCGCACACCATCGGCGCCTGGCGGCCACCCACGTGGCGGAGCGGACCCGGCTGAGCCGTGCCGAGGCCCGCAGCGGACTGCTCGCCGATGCGCTGTCCGGGCTCGCCCGCGGCGCGACCTACCTTTCGCTGGGTCTTCTGCTGATCACCGGGGCCATGCCCTTGGCCGTGGCCAGCACCGCCGTCATCGCCGTGCGCACCGCCACAAGCAGCCTCACCGCAGTCCTCATGCAGATCAACCAGCTGTACGAGCACGGGTTGTTCATCACGGACTACAATCAGACGCTCCGCCAAGCCGAACGCGACGCGATCCCCACCAACGGCCTCGCACTACAACACCAGCCGACCCACATCCAACTGCGTGGGGTGCGTTTCGCCTACTCCCCCATAGGTCGCCCTGCAGTGGACGGGGTGGACCTCGACATCCGCCGGGGCGAGGTGATAGCCCTGGTAGGCGCCAACGGCAGCGGCAAGACCACGCTGGCACGCCTGATCGCCGGACTGCACCTGCCACAGCAGGGCACGATCAATTGGGACGGCACCGATATACGCGACTTGGACCGGGCGTCCCTGTTCTCCCATGTCGCCGTCATCGGCCAGGACTTCAGGCAATGGCCCGTGACCGCCAGGGTCAATGTCACGCTCGGCCGCACCGGCGCCCCCGACGCCGACCGGCGTCTGGAACAAGCCGCCGCCCAATCCGGTGCGGACCAGATCGCGGCAGACCTGCCTGATGGCTGGGACACTCTGCTGGCTCGTGAGTTCCACGGAGGGGTGAACCTCTCCGGTGGTCAATGGCAGCGACTGGCCCTTGCCCGAGCCCGCTACCGCCAGGCGCAGATCCTCATCTGCGACGAACCCACCGCCGCCCTCGACCCTAAAACCGAGGCCGAAACCTTCGACAGGCTCCTGAGCCTCGCCGAAGCCGGCCGCACCGTCATCCTGATCACCCACCGGCTCGCATCCGTACGCCGCTCCGACCGCATCTACGTCCTCGACCACGGCCGGATCGTCGAACACGGCACCCACGACCAACTCAGCACCGCAGGGGGCCTGTTCGCCGACATGTATGACACCCAGCGCCGCCAATTCGCATGAACGTCATCCACTCATTCATTCCCTTCGAACGATGAGGCAGGTCCCCGTGCCCCCCCTTGCCTACGCGCCCGCCGCGGTAGAAGCCATCTCCACGATCACCCTCGATATCGCCGAACGCCTGACCGACCCGACACGGA
Organism: Streptomyces sp. NPDC005574; assembly: GCF_040605435.1. Classification (NCBI taxonomy): domain Bacteria; kingdom Bacillati; phylum Actinomycetota; class Actinomycetes; order Kitasatosporales; family Streptomycetaceae; genus Streptomyces; species Streptomyces sp. NPDC005574. The sequence goes on along the minus strand of NZ_JBEXCW010000170.1, from coordinate 1,647 downwards.
TCCTCCGCACGGCCCCCCATGCCTCCCTGGAAACATCACTCTTCCAGGGCCTACCCGGCGCCGCGATCCTGCTCGCCCGCCTCACCGATCAGCGAGCCGCATTTGCCGACGCCGCCCACGCCCACCTGCAGACCGCACAAACCGCCCTGCCCGCACCGGCCGCCGGCATCTCCGCCGGCCCCGGCGCCGTCATCACTGCCGCACTGATCGCCCACTCCATGAACGCCGACCCGCGTCTAACCCCTTTCCTGAAACCCGGCGTGCAATGGCTCACCGCACACGCCCACCACCTCACCGGCCAACAAACCGCCCGCCGTGCAGCAGGCCACCCCGGAGCCCGATGGGAAACCTACGACGCCGTCCTCGGCCTCGCTGGCATCGGCCGTGTCCTGCTCCTCGCCCACCAAACCGGGATACCAACCGCCGAAGCCGGACTCACCGCCGCACTGCGCAGCCTCACCGACCTGCTGCACATCGACGACCGAGGGTGGCCCGGCTGGTGGCTGCCCGCAGTTGACCACCGCCCCCTGTCCAAACCCCACCCGTCTGGACTGGCCACTACGGGTGTGGCCCATGGGGTCGCCGGCCCCCTCGCGTTCCTCTCCGCTGCCCTGATCGCGGGCATCGGAGTAGCAGGTCAAGAAGATGCTGTACGCACTGCAGCCCAGTGGCTAACCGACTGGCGCCGCCCTGACGACCAGAGCTGGCCCTGGCGTGTTACCGGCGACGAACTCACCCAAGGAAAGCACGCCCCTGGACTTCGCAGCGGCCCCCGCGATGTCTGGTGCTACGGAGCGGCCGGACTCGGACGCACCCTGCAAATGGCTGGCAGCGCCCTTCATCAACCCGATATCACTCGTGTCGGCACTAACGCCATCGCTACCCTCGCCACCATGGCCCCCGAGCAGTGGCAAGCAGCCGGGCCGACCGTATGCCACGGCCTTGCCGGCATTCTCCAAGCAATGGTCCAGGCTCACCGCCACAGCGCCGACCCGCGCCTCGCGGCCGCGGCCACAGCCGCCGCGGCCCATATCACCGAACGCCACTGGCGACCGCACACCCCCTACGGTTTCCCCCACCACGACGGCGCCAGCCACCGCCACCACGTCGGCCTCCACGAAGGCGCCGCCGGAGTGGCTCTCGCCCTCACTGAATCCACCCACCCCACCCCCTCCAACTGGGACATTCCCCTCTTGCTCCAATGAAAATCGGGGGTCTGACACGAAAAGAAGAGAGTTGGTGCTGGTCAGGCGGTTACGGGTTCTACGATCGGGTCGAAGCGGATGGTGAGGCCGAGGCTGTTTGCTTCCTTGGTCATGCGGCGCATGGCTCGTTCGGGGTCCCGCTTGGCGAAGTGGTCCGCGCCGAGTTCGTGGTAGGGGACGTGGTCGTGCAGGACGTGCCAGATTGAGATAGCGATCTTGTGCATGACCGCGACCAGTGCCCTCTGCGAGCCCCGGCGGGCGGCCAGGCGACGGTAGAACACGGCGAGGTAGGAGTCCCTGTTCCTGATCGCGGCCATGGCCGCGACACCGAGGACGCGTTTGAGACTGCGGTTGCCCGGGCGGGTACGGCCAGATCGGCTGACCCCGGCCGACTCGTTCTGCCCGGGGCAGACCCCGATCCAGGAGGCCAGGTGGTGGGCGC